>CABUCT010000039.1 GCA_902490145.1 uncultured Oscillospiraceae bacterium | reverse complement strand
CCCTAAGTACATCGAATATGCAACGGGTAAACACCCTGTATTACCCCTAAAAAGTTTACTGTAAAGCAGAATAAACTTATGTTAGAATTAGCAAGTTATATAAAGACCAACTTTATAAAATTAATCTTTTTTAAAGAGATAAGGATAACCCTGTCCGATTTCATGACGTATACGCCATAGAATTTGAATATTCTATTAGTCATTCTTTCAAGGACTAGCAGAAGATGGTGAGGGGATATGTCAATTCGTAAACTAAACTAATCAGAATAAAATAAAAAAGAGACGCTATGAAAAAAATTATTTTTTTATTGGCAATGACTACATTCCTGTTCAGTGACTTCGCGATGCAAGCACAAACAAAAAAAGAACTACGGGCAAAAAGAAAAGCTCACAGGGAATGCATGAGGATGCACAACAGAATGGTTCGCGAACAACAAAATATGATCGCCTACCAAGACGCAGTAAAAGCACTTAAAAGTAACAGTTGGGTGTTACAAGCCAACACGCTGTTCAATAATTTCGGGGCAGCCATTCCCGTAACGAACAACTTGAACTTCGTGGCCATGGACAACAATCAAGTTTCCTTGCAGCTGGCATTCAACGGGTTTAACCCCGGACCGAACGGCTTAGGCGGGATCACGCTCACCGGCTGGCCTTCCAGTATTAACGAAAGAATTGACAAAAACGGAAATATCACTTACACGTTCAACGTGATGGGTGCCGCTTTATTCGCTCAAGTTACTGTTCGCCTCGGCTACGGGAGTAATTATTCTACAGTAACCGTAAGTTCAAACACGAACGGAAGAGAGTTGACTTTCTCCGGGAACTTGGTTCCTTACAACCAGTCGAACATTTTCCAAAGTGGATTCAGTTTTTAAGAAAGCAATAAAAAGAACTCTCGTTTAATATTCAACAGCAAGGATTTTTTGAAAAGGTAATATATAAGCGCAATATTGCTTGAAATCAGCTTCTTATTACAGGCTTTCTTTTTAACGACAGGAAAAACGATGCTAAAAAAAGCACATTTGGTCGTGAGTTTCGTTACTTAATCGTTACCTCGACCAATGTGCCTTTAAACAATATATAAAGGATTATTTTTCAATTTCTTGCACTGTTTTGCATAACCTCAGATAACTCAATGATTATTAATTTTGCAACAAAAATAATTGAGTTATAAGAAGTACTTTTAAAGTTCTGTTCTACACCAAGAACCAGTCAATTAAAAATGGTCGTGTTCCGGTTATGGGACGAATAACAATCAATGGTACGACTGCAAGTTTCAGTTGTAAGTGTGATGTATCTCTCTCCTTATGGGATGCAAAGGGAAATTGTGCGAAAGGGAAATCGGAAGAGGCAAGACGCTTGAACAGGGAGCTGGAGAATATCAAGGTTCGGATAGGAAAACACTATCAGTATATTTGCGACCACGATACATTTGTCACGACAAAGAAAGTATATGACCGTTATACCGGTCTTGAAGAGGAGATTCATTCCCTGATGGAAATTTTCAATATCAAGATTCAGGATTACAGGAATCAGATCGGAAAAACCAAAGCCAAGGGTACATACGAAGGTCTTGTATGTGAAAGCAGATGTCTGCAATGTTATTTGAAGGATAAGATGGGAACGGATGATGTCCCCTTGATGTCGTTGGACATCGATTTTATAAAGAACTACTACAACTGGATGCTTTCGGTAAGGGGTTTGGCAAAGTCAACGGCATTTGAACGTATCAACACCTTAAAGTGGCTCATGTATCTGGCTATGGATGAAGGATGGATCCACAAACATCCGTTCAAGAAGTTCGAATGCAAGCCGGAATACAGGAAACGCCCGTTTCTTTCAGAGGATGATCTTCAGCGTGTGATACATGTAAAGCTGAACTACAAACGTCAGCAGGCTATCCGGGATATGTTTGTCTTTATGTGTTTCAGCGGTCTGGCCCATGCCGATCTGAAGGCGTTAAGCTATAAGAATGTGCATACCGATCCGGATGGAGGCGTATGGCTTATCGGCAACAGGGTAAAGACCAAAGCCGCCTATGTCGTCAAACTTCTGCCGATAGCCGTTGAACTGATAGAAAGGTACAGGGGAGACGACAAGTTCAAGGATTCTCCCGACAAGGTCTTTCCGGTCGGGAATTTGGGATGCATGGAAGACAGTCTGAAACGTATCGGTGAAAAGGCAGAATGCAGCATCAGGCTCAGCCCCCACCTCGCACGTCATACCTTTGCGACCTTAGCCCTGAGCAGGGGCATGCCGCTTGAAACCCTGCAGAAAATCCTCGGGCACAAGACCATCATCTCCACGCAGGTCTACGCCGAGCTGATCAATCCAAAAATCGGTGAGGACACGGACAGGATGCGTGAGAAGATCGGCGGAATGTTCCGCCTGGCCAACTAAAAAGAAGGGATGCTTCACCGGACGGTTGTACAAACTAAGATTCTTGTATTCTTCATAAACCTTAGAGTAAAGAAAACCCAAATGGGTAAGTTTTCTATAACCGGGAATAGAACTCATGTTTGGAAACTCTTCCCTAACTATCTGATACATCTTGTTAAAGCTGACTTTATGTTCCAAACAATACTCTGTAAGTTGCCAGGTAACAACCAGTTTCCTTTCATTGCGAAGAAGGGTGTTTCTCTTTACCTGTTCGCTACGGAACAGATAAATGGTTACGGCAAGCAGGACTATTAGAATGCCATAACCTAAGATTATTTTGAATTTCAATCCCATATTCTTCCATTCTATGTTTTTGTGGTATCAACTAACCATGTGTACAAAAACACATAAAGTACGTAAAGTGAATAACTCCTGCATGAAAATCCGGGATAATTGGGATTAGGATTTGCAATATACACTTTGTGGCCTATATAATGATATAAGCCACAAGTGTTGCCTTTTTTCTCCTTGCTTCCTTTGAAATTTACCAGATTTCTAATACAAGGTATTAGTCAACACGCTCTTAAAGTTTCTGTTTTACACAACTTTACAAATATATGAAAATTGTTCTATTCTACAAGTAAGGTTGATAATGTTTGACTCTTTTTTATGATTCTATAATATGACTGTATTCCTCAAACTCCGGTATGCTCTGCACTTCTTCCTCCTCTCTATATAGTTGGATGAAGCGTGCGAATTGTCTGGCGGCGTTTATACCACCTGCAATCCCTAAAGGTATTCCGCCTAATGTACGTTGAGGGTTGGCTATTACTATTTCTTCTTCTCCTTTTCCATTGAAAGTCTTCGCATGATGATTACTAAATAGTGTGATTACAACCTGTTCATAAGGTAGTGTTTCTTTTTTTTGAAACATGAAACGACCGGGTATAGTGATTGTTTTGGAATCACGGTCAAAAACTATTCGTCTCCAAGGCTGTAAAAAAGCTTTTAGTCCAATAACTATTATAAAGAATAAAGGTTCAAGGAATAATAATGCATTAACGTAACTTTCAGATGTAATTTCTGATGGAGTGATTACTCCCCAATATAAAAGAGCTAAGAACGGGACAAGGAAAATTAGTAAAAAAAAGACTCTTACTGCTATTCCATCATTATTAATGATAATTTGCTTGTTATCAATTCTGTCAAATTTGAATTTGTCACCAAGTAAATCTTTCCAATGATATGGTAAGGTTACATTTTTCAATGTTTCTTTATTATTCAAAGATATTTTAGGGTAAAGATTCCAAATAGCTCTTAGTCCTATATAATAACACAGACAAAATACTATATTAATGGCTAACAATCCAAGTGCCAGATTAGTAAATGTAACGTCTCTATGTTGATTAAAGAACACTATAAAAAAAGTAGTTAGTGGCCATAAGAAAGCACTCCCCAATATTATAGTCCAACACTTTCTTTTATGCCATTTCCCTTTTCTCATTTCGATTTCCTGACACTCGGTATCTCCTATGACATTCTTGCGATGTTGTCTGTTTTTATTATTTCCGAATTTCATGGTTATGCCTGTTTTAGTTCGTTTTATTTTCTGAGGAATTTTCAAAATATATCAGTATTAATGAATCGGCTTTTATCATTTCGTTAATTCAATTGATATATTTTACTTCATCCGTTTCACTGTCGCATAGAAAACAGTCGGTCCATACCGTATTGTCCGGGATTACGATGGATTCTATGAACAGGAAATCTGACATTTTGCAACAGAAGGGCTTGTCTGCTTGTATTCTTACATCCAGACACTTCGAAAGCCAGCGATAACAGTCCTAATGTTAAAATCTTGTTGTTCATACGCTATGTTATTTAGTGTTATTTCTTGATAATTTACTGGATAAAGGTATCAAATTACATTGAATTACAGCAATATAATCCTATATTTTTCGTTTAACTCTATATTCAATAAAAATTCCGATAACATATCCTGGAATAAATGCCAACAGGATAGACGCGCTTAATACGATAAGCATAAGCAGCCCCCATAGCCAAAGTATCAGAATGGTACTTATAATTTTGCTTTCATACAATATGAATAAGTTTGTCAGCAAAAACAGACCTCCCATATAT
The DNA here is from genome assembly GCA_902490145.1 of uncultured Oscillospiraceae bacterium. Classification (GTDB taxonomy): domain Bacteria; phylum Bacillota; class Clostridia; order Oscillospirales; family Acutalibacteraceae; genus UMGS1484. The sequence goes on along the minus strand of CABUCT010000039.1, from coordinate 5,014 downwards.
GCTTCTATAACGAACAGTATTATGTCTGATCCGGCGGCGCCTGATGTCTCCCAAAAAAGTGAAGAACCAAATACGATTTGAATTATCACATCAGACAGTAGGAGTTGCAGAAGAGCTACCAGTATGGCAAGAATATTTTTCATCTTATATATTTTCCTTTCTTTAGAGGATAAATAAACGGTAAAGACAGTTCTTTTGCGAATGAAATTGTCGCTATACTATAATCATGACTGATTCTTATTGACATTGATAAAGGGAAATCTTCACACCAATATTCAATGACTGGATACAACGCCCCATCCTCAGCGAAATCTGTTTCTGAAGCAAGGTCAATATAATCAGATATAGAAGCGTAACCTTCACATTTTTCTTTTTGCTTTTGGTGAATCTTTTGCGAGGACAAGGCAAAATATATTCTTCTGTCATCAATTTTTCTGATTATGAGTTCTTGAGATATGGTGTCATTTTTATAATACAACGTGTCTATCTTACTCCTGACTGCACACGGCGAAAATGAAGATAAAAACATCAGCTTTTCAGACAAATCATAGGTAATTATCCTGCTCTCCAAGTTGCGGTATTGTCTGTCGAAGATTTCTTCATTATAAGCAGCCATAACAAAATTATTATACTTATTTGAATAGACAAATTGGGCTTTGAAACTATTGAACATTCCTGACAAAGTTATTAATACAAGAATTAAAAGTGTTTTCAGTTTCATACTCAAATTCGTTTTTATTATTCTATTTTTTTCGTATCTGTTTGTGCATAGCCGTTGAAACTTAATGTAGCAACGAGAAGCGCAATAATTATTGATTTCATATTATGTATATTATTCGTTTTCTACATTTATATACTTTTCATATTCAGGACCTTCGTACGGAGGGTCACCAAAACCTCGTGAGTTAATGGCAATATCAAAGTTTTCAATATCATTACCGTCTTCAGACGTCCTGATTCTATAGGTATAATATTTTTCTCTGCGGTGTATAGGCGCTTTGGTGTAATCCCAGTCATGCAGATGACAATAGTAAAGCAGAGGGAACGGATTGTTATTGAATTTCAAATTTGTTTTTTTCAGAAAATTATCAATGTGCATACCTCTGCCCAAAACTGCTCCTCCGACAATCATTTTACCCGTAAAATACTGACGTAGGCAGCGGTTCTTTAGCCATTTTAGGTTTTCTTCGGATAGAAAATCATCTAATTCTATATTCCAGTTAACCATTATTCTGCTTACAGGGGCACTGTCTTTTCCGCTTTCATCGTGTGATACCATAATGATTCCCAAAGAATCCCATATAAATATTCCGGGTTCCGCAAGACGTTCGTAATGTCCGAATATCTCACACAGTTCTCCTATTGTCATTCCCGGCATGAACGGCTTGCCGTTGTAGGTCATTGTCGTATCTGTAAATACAAACAGGTGCTCCCTGTTCACCCCCTCTTTTTCGTAGTCTATAGGCGGTTCTTCCGGCAGATGTTCTTCCAAAAACCTGTCTGTCTTGGCCATCAGGGTATCTACTTTGCCCAGAATGTTATCTATGCTTCCCATCACCTTTTCGTGGTTGTAACTGCATCCTGTACAGGAGCTGAGTGCGGACAGGCAAAGCAGCCCGAACCATAGGGCAACGGCTGTCGGAGCGAGGAGGAATGGATGCTTGTTCATCATATCTGCGTATAGTTTCATGGTTTGCCGGAAACAGGCTGTAAGGGTATCGTTCAAAAATCAAAAAAGTTGTGACAGGAAGATGTATGTGTACGGTGAATCTTATGCCCTACGATGTATTTAGCACCGCAGTATTTACATTCATGACGCGCTTCCTTCAGTCCTTCGGAGAATTCAGTAGGAGATTCCACCACAGTGTATGCTTCTTTCCGGTGTAAGGTGATACCATGGCAATCCGGACAATATTCATAGAGACCTGTCGCAAGAGGGATGCGCACTTTCACCTTTTCTCCGCAGGCGGTGCAGGTGTACACATGGATGCAGACGGTCTGCAGATTGAGTTCCATTCGTTCCTGTGGGGTGAAGAGCCGGGCATCTTTCTTTATCTCCTGTGCCGACATCTCGCGGAGGGTCTCTTTTCCGCATTTCGGGCAAGTACGGCTCTGGCTGAGTATCTGCTTGCGTAATCTCAGTCTGTACCATAGCATCACAGCTGCAATGGCAGGCCATACAGGAACCAGCCACAGCAGGCCGATGAGGGTGCGCCAGGCAAATGCCTGCTCTGTGAGTTGCTGTTCCAAAGCAGTGGCTGCCGTCTTGCCTTTGGGCTGCAGGTAATTTTTCAGTCCTTTCCACGTCAGCCAGTTGAGGAGAAGAAGGGAAAGGCTTCCCAATATAAGAAAAGGTAGTGTGGTCATTGTTTGCCTCCTTTCTCGTTGGTTTCTTCGATGCGTCTGTAAGAACGCTCTATGTCTTCTAAAATGTATGCGTCCAGCTTACTGCCGTTGAACTTGAACAGGAAGGCCAGAAGTCCCATATATCCGAAGGTGAACAGGGCGGCACTCAGTACCAGCATCGCCACGTCGCTGAACTCTGCTTCGGAAAACAGCCAAGTGAAAAGTGTCATCCCTGAAAGGCTGATGCACAGCGTGGATGCAACCAGCAGGGCGAGTGTAAGGAATGGGATGAGCATCATTCCTATGAGGCTCCGCCACATTTCTTTGCAGAACTTGGGGTGATGACCGGTGAGGGCAAACCCGAAGAGGGAGCAGCCTGCAGCGGTGAACAGCACAACGAACAGTCCGAAAAATGCCCATGCCACCCACTCCTGCCAGGATCCTGCGGCAAGCATTCCGCCGAGGTCTGTCCAACGGCTGTTCTCATCACACACGATTTGCCATATGTAATACAGCACAGAGGTGAAGACTGCTGTGGAGAGGATGACGAGAACGGACGGCAGGCAGCCTGTCGGCTTTTTGCGGTACTGACGTATCCGCAACAGTATCAGCATGGAGAACAGCAGCTGGACAGCTATAAGGATATAGAGTCCAGAACCGGTCATTGTTTGTTGTTCCATAGACATGTGTTTTTAATGGTTTGTTATCTATTTGTAATACAGCAAATATAGAAAACGATTCTTTAGTATGCTTATAGATGGATTTTTTTTCACCGGAATGTGTTGTAGAATATGTTTGAACATGCTTTCTCGCGGTGTTCCCGTATCCCACATTTTTGCCATTTTCATGTGATTTAAAATTAGCTTATTATAGCCTGTTTCTTATCTCTTAAATATTTTCTTCTTCCATTTTTGCAACTCTATTGTTGCCTCAATGTAAGGACCATTTACTTTGATGAGTAAATCTTCAAATTCTTTTTTTGCCCGGAAGAGCTTTACGATGTCCTCGCCTTCCATGAACAGTCCGATATATTCGTCATCCAGCTTCCAAAGATACACGGGTATGTTCTTGCCCTTTGATACCATCGAGTTTATCAGAATCTTTTTAAGTTCGTCTTTACCTGTTTCTGCTTTCTTCAGGGCAGGTTTGCCACATTTCTGTCTAACAGCCTTTACCAGTTCCTTGAAGCTTGTTTTGTTCATCTTCGTTTCGCAGACCATCGATATTAATTTGCCTTGTGCATTGGTTATTAAATTCAGTTTCCCGAAGTCGGTATCACAAAAAATTGCTTTCTTGGTAACGAGACTGTCCATACTTATATAATATATTAAAATCGGATATCTCTCAGAAAACGAAACGTTCATGTTTTGTGTGTATTTCACATAGCGATAGCTTACTTCTTTGCTGGTCTCTTTGGGATTATCGAAATCAATATATGGAGAACATAAACGTTCCACATCGATGTCATAGTCCGGGTTATCCATGTTGATAATCTGTTTGTCTGATTGTGCATGGGCTGTTGCGCCGGATAAGCATAAAAATGCTGTCAATCCAATGATGATAAGTATTTTAATTTTCATATTCCTTGTATTTTCCGCTGCTGCAAATAACCGGGTCGCAATTCTTAATGGGAAATACTTCCCGGTAATTTACATTTTTTGTAGTTACTTTACTTTTAAAACTTTTTCCAATAAAATCGTTTCACAATATTTCGGGTCAATATAAAAATACACTTCATCAATCGGGGCATTGGAAACAAATGTGCATACAGCTCTATGTTCTGAATCCTCATTATCTATATGCTTCATCCAGTCTTGGAAAGAATAATCGGGATTATTGATGATGTTGTTGTATATTGTATAAGAAGTGATGGCTCTCTTGGCCCTATTGTTTTTCCACCACGCACCGTCTTTCGTTCCGATGTATTTCCACTCATCACGAACTTTGTCATAATACTTGTAATCAAACGCAATGACTATGACTCCGTTTTTGAAAGACAGCAGTTCAAAAGGTATTCCGTCAAGAGTAAATTCCTTGTTTATGTCCGCATCGGTGATTTTGACCTTTTCCCATTCCGTTTGAAGGATACAGACCGATAAATCCCCTTTCACTTGCGATAATGGTTGTTCTGTGCGCAATGTATAGGTTTCATCAGTACCTTTTTGGCGTCCCTGGTCATCTCTTACCGGCTTACGGTCATAGTGGAGGCTGTTTACCAATAACACGGATTTATTTTCGTTGTCGGTCATTCGTGAGATGAATCTGATTTTTACACCATCGTTTCGCTCTGCCTGGATACCAATAGCAGGGTCAAAACCATTGTTTTTAGGCCATTCCTCATATTTATATGAACCGCTTTGGTAGCCTGTAAAGTCGTTTTGGTTTGTCCATGCCGAAGGGAAGTCATAATGCAGGTTTACTTTGATTTCATGGCTGTCATCTTCATTGGAGGAAGTTGACAGTGAAACAGTGCTTAAAATTTTGTCATATACATCCAAAGAAACGGTAACTTGTTCTTCCCATGGCTTTTTTTTATTCACCGCTTTAAGATTTTCGGAATTATTATATTGGGGATTTATGATCGGATTTTTAAATGTAGATTGTTCCCAATCGAAATATTCTTTCAACTCTTGAATCTCTTCTTTTGTCAATTTTTCGTCTTGTGCAG
>CABUCT010000038.1 GCA_902490145.1 uncultured Oscillospiraceae bacterium | reverse complement strand
TGCAGCTGTCGCTGCCGGTGAGCCTGCCGCAGAGTATGTTGATGAGAAAATGCCCAATATCCGCAAAGCTATTGCAAAACAGATGGTTTCTTCTCTCTCAACTGCCGCACAGCTTACTCATACAACTTCTTTCGATGCCACCGAAATTATGGCATTCCGCAAGAAGGTTAAAGAAAACGGAGAAAAGCTCGGACTTTCAAATATTACCCTTAACGATATCATTCTGTTTGCCGTTTCCCGTGTGCTTGCAAAACCTGAACACAAGGCTCTCAATGCACACCTAATCAACGGTGATACCATGCGTTACTTCAACGGAGTTCATCTTGGTGTTGCTGTTGATACAGATCGCGGACTTGTGGTTCCAACCATCAAGAATGCAGATAAACTCAGCCTTAATGAAATTTGTGCAAAAGGCAAAGAGCTTGCGAATATCTGTAAAAACGGCGGTGCAACTCCTGACATGCTTTCAGGTGCATCATTCACCGTTTCAAATCTCGGATCTTTCGGAATCGAAAGTTTCACTCCTGTTATTAACACTCCTCAAACCGGAATTCTCGGTGTAAACACCATTACAACCCGTGTAAGAGAAGTCGCAGGAGAAATTAAAACTTATCCTGCAATGGGATTATCGCTAACCTACGATCATCGTGCGATCGATGGTTCCCCTGCATCCCGCTTCCTTGTTGATCTTAAAAATGCACTTGAGAATTTCTCATTGCTGCTTTCTAAATAAGGAGGAAATTTTAAATGGAAACCTTTGATCTTATCGTTCTCGGCGGAGGTCCGGCAGGCTATAATGCTGCCGAGAAAGCCGCTGCCGCAGGTCTTAAAACCCTTGTTATAGAAAAAAGAGCTCTCGGCGGCGTTTGTCTGAACGAAGGCTGTATCCCGTCAAAAGCTCTGCTCTATTCAGCAAAAATTTATGATTATTGCAACCATGGAGATAAATATGGCGTAACCACCACCGGTGCTGCCATTGACCAGAAAAAGGTTGTTGCAAGAAAAGCCAAGGTTGTTAACACTCTCGTTTCCGGTATCGGAATGAAAATGAAAAAGCTGGGTGTAAAGGTTGTTTACGCTGAAGGAAAAATCCTCGGTCGTGATGCTGACGGTTTCAAGCTTGAAGCAGAGGGCGAAACATATGCCGGCAAAAATCTTCTTCTTGCAACCGGTTCAGCTCCGGTCGTTCCTCCAATTCCCGGCCTTCGTGAAGGTCTTGCAGACGGATTTGTCATGACCAACCGTGAGGTTCTCGATCTTGAAGAGATTCCTAAAGAGCTCGTGGTAATCGGCGGCGGAGTTATCGGTCTTGAAATGGCATCTTACTATAATTCAGTCGGAAGCCATGTCACCGTTGTTGAAATGCTTGACCATATTGCCGGAAATACCGACCGTGAGATTTCGGCAATTCTTCAAAACAACTATAAGAAAAAAGGCATCGAGTTTAAACTCGGTTGTGCCGTTACTGCTGTCGGAAACGGTAAGGTCACCTTTACCGAAAACGGCAAAGAAGTTTCTGTCCCTGCTGACAAGGTTCTCTGTTCAATCGGCCGTCGTGCAGTTACCTCAGGATATGGTCTTGAGACTCTCAACGTTGAACTTGAGAGAGGTGCTGTAAAAACCGACGAATTCATGAAAACCAACATTGCCGGCCTTTATGCTGCCGGTGATATCAACGGCAAATCAATGCTCGCACACACTGCTTACCGTGAGGGTGAGGTTGCCATAAACAATATTCTCGGCAAACGTGACCGTATGCGTTATGATGCAATTCCCGGCGTTATTTATACAAACCCCGAAGTTGCTTCAGTCGGTGAAACCGAAGAATCTGCAAAAGCAAAGGGTTATGACGTTGAATGTGTAACTCTGTCCATGATGTTCTCAGGGCGTTATGTTGCTGAAAATGAGGGCGGCGACGGAATTGTAAAGGTTATTGCCGACAAAAAGTATCATCGCATTCTCGGTGTTCATATGATCGCTAACTACGCTGCTGAAATTATCTACGGTGCCGCAATGATGATCGAGACCGAAATCACAGTCGACAATCTTAAAGAAATAGTATTCCCCCATCCGACTGTTTGCGAGGTTATCCGTGAAGCCTTGTTTGAAATAAAGTAAATTATTTAAGGAGTGTTTATATATGCCAAAGTCAATGTATGTTAAACCCGAAGACAAATTCGCAAAACGTACTATCACATTTAATGATATTCCGGTTTGCGAATATAACAAAACCGTTAAGGACGAGAAAGACAACTTCTCTAAAGAGGATTTCCTCGGAATGTATGCCGACATGGTTGCTATCCGTGAATTTGAAACCATGCTTCAGAGCATTAAGCTTCAGGGCGAATACAACGGAAAAAAATTCACCTATCCGGGTCCTTCTCACCTTGCTATCGGCGAGGAAGCTACCGCAGTCGGTCAGGCCTATACCCTTGGTGTAGACGACTATATTTTCGGTACTCACCGCAGTCACCATGAAGTTATCGCAAAGGGTCTCTCGGCAATCAAAAAGCTGTCAGATGACGAGCTCGTTAAGATCATGGAAGAGTTCAATGACGGTAAAAACTATGAAATCGTTAAGAAATACACTACCGGCAAAACCGTAAAAGATATTGCCCGTGACTTCTTTATGTATGGCATCACCTGCGAGCTGTTTGCTAAAGATAACGGTTTTTCACGCGGTCTCGGCGGCTCAATGCACGCTTTCTTCCTTCCCTTTGGTATTTTCCCCAACAACGCTATAGTTGGCGGAAGCGGACCTATCGCAACCGGTGTTGCTCTTTACAAAAAGGTTAACAAGAAAAAGGGTATCGTTATTGCTAATGCCGGTGACGGTGCTGCTGCCCGCGGACCTGTTTATGAATCTATGAATTTCGCCGCTATGGATCAGTATAACGAACTTTGGGAAGACGGCTACAAGGGTGGACTTCCTATTATCTACAACTTCAACAACAACCACTATGGCATGGGTGGACAGACCAAGGGTGAAACCATGGCATATGGCGACCTTGCAAGACTCGGATGCATCGCTCAGAATCAGATGAATGCAGAGCGTATCAACGGCTGGAATCCTCTTGCTGTTATTGATGCTTATCGCCGCAAAAGAAAACTCCTTGAAGAGGGCAAAGGACCGGTTCTTCTCGATGTTGTTACATATCGCCTGTCCGGTCACTCAACTTCTGATGCTATGAGCTATCGTACCAAGGAAGAGGTTGAAGAGTGGACCTCAATGGATCCTCTGACTGTTTTCCCGCAGCAGATCATTGATGCTAAAGTTGCTACCAAGGAAGAAGTCGAAGCTGTAAAAGAAGCTGTTATCAACCGTAACCACAGAATGTTCGAGCTCGCTTCTGATCTTGAAATCTCTCCCTACACTGACTATGATAAAACTCCCGACTTCATCGAAAGCAAAATGTTCTCTAACGGTGAAATCGAAAAGATGGAAGATCGTCCTTGCGACGTTCTCCAGAAAAAAGAAGACAACGAACGTGTTAAAAAGATTGCTCGCTCCGCACGTTATGCTTTCGACGAGAACGGCAAAGCTCTCTCCAAAGCAAAAGTATATAACATCCGTGACGGTCTTTTCGAGGCTATTATGGACAAATATTACACCGATCCGACCCTGATTTCTTACGGTGAAGATGTTCGTGACTGGAATGGTGCTTTCGCAGTATATCGCGGACTTACCGAGGCTCTCCCCTATCATCGTCTGTTCAACTCTCCTATCGCTGAGTCAGCTATCGTTGGTTCTGCCGTAGGATACGCAATGGCAGGCGGCCGTGTAATCGCTGAGCTTATGTATTGCGACTTTATCGTTTGTGCAGGCGACGAAGTATTCAACCAGATGGCAAAATGGCAAGCTATGAGTGCCGGTGGACTTAAGATGCCGGTTGTTCTCCGTGTTCCTGTCGGATTCAAATACGGTGCTCAGCATTCTCAGGATTGGACCGGACTTTGTGCTCATGTTCCTGGTCTTAAGGTTGTATATCCTGTAACTCCTTACGATGCTAAGGGACTCATGAACACCGCCCTTAAGGGTACAGACCCTGTTTGCTTCTTCGAAAGCCAGCAGCTCTATGATAAGGGTGAAGAATTTGTTAAGGAAGGCGTACCGGAGGGTTATTATGAAATCCCGTTCGGCGAACCTGCCATTCGTACTGAAGGTAACGATGTCACCATTCTTACTATTGGTGCAACTCTTTACGCTGCTATGGACGCTGAGAAAATACTCCGTGAAAAATACGGTATCACTGCTGAAGTTATTGATGCTCGTTCGGTAGTTCCTTTCAACTATGAAAAGGTTATTGAATCGGTTAAAAAGACCGGCCGCATCGTCCTTGCTTCCGATGCTGTAACACGCGGAAACATTCTTAACGACATGGCTCAGAACATCACAAACCTCGCTTTTGATTACCTCGATGCACCTCCTGTTGTTGTCGGTGCTCAAAACTGGATCACTCCCGCTGCAGAGTACAAAGAGCAGTTCTATCCGCAGCCTGAATGGATCATCGACGCTATTCACGAACGTCTCATGCCCATCGCCGGATATACTGCAAAGCACAGCTACACTGATGCTGAGCTTCTCCGCAAAGCTAAGAAGGGCGTATAATTTAAACAACTTATCCCGCCGCCTTTTATACGGGCGGCGGGTTACGTCATATTTTCAAAAAATGGAGCTTTCCTATGCGTATAATAACACTTAAAACCACAAATCCATATCTAAATCTTGCAACTGAAGAATTTGTTCTTAAAAATATGACCGGAGATTTCTTTATGCTTTGGCGTAATGAGCCGACTATAGTTGTCGGACGAAACCAAAATACCTTTGCCGAAATAAACACCGATTACGTACGTGAACACAACCTTCCTGTTGTCAGAAGGCTCACCGGAGGCGGTGCGGTTTTTCATGATCTCGGTAATATTAATTACACCTTCATCGAAGAAGGCGGAGACAATAACTTTGGAAACTATGACGTTTTCTCAAAACCTATTATCGAAGTTCTGCACGATCTCGGTGTTCCGGCAGAGCTTAAAGGTCGAAACGACCTTGTCATAGGCGGCAAAAAGTTTTCAGGAAATGCTCAAACCCTTTGGCATGGCAGAATGATGCACCACGGAACTCTTATGTTTTCGGCAAATGTCGGAAATATGACCGACGCACTGAAAGTAAATCCCCTCAAAATTCAAAGCAAGGGTATAAAATCAGTACGCAGCCGAGTCACTAACATTTCTGACCATCTAAGAGAAAAATTATCTGTTAACGATTTCCTTAACCAGCTTATAGATAAAGGGATGGAGCTTGGCGGAGAGCTGTATGAATTTACAGATGAAGAAAAGACAAGCATAGACAAACTCTTCAAAGAAAAATACTCTACCGACGCTTGGAACTATGGCTTTGAAAAAGAATACTCATTTTCAAAGGAAACGCTATTCTCTGGTGGAATTGTCTCTGTCAATCTTGATATTGCCGAAAGCCGTATAAAATCTGCCCGAATCTTTGGGGATTTCTTCGGAATTAAGGATGTTGGAGAATTTGAAGATTATTTGATAGGTACTAAATATGAATATGAGGCGGTTAAAAACGCCTTAAATAAAATAAATGTTTCGGATTATTTTTCCGGCATTTCAGCCGAAGAGTTTATTTCGGCGATGTTTTAAAGAACTATTTACACAAAGATCAGAAAGGATTGAAAACAATGAAAGCAGTTATGTACGGTGCCGGTAATATCGGTCGTGGTTTTATCGGACAGCTTCTCTCTCAGTCAGGATATGAAACATCATTTGTGGATGTTGCTCCCGCCGTTATTGAACAGCTTAATACTCAGCACGAATATCCCGTTCGTATTCTCTATAAAGAAGGATTCGAGGAATCCATGGTAACAGGTGTTTCCTGTGTGGACGGCAGAGATCCGGAAGCTGTTGCAAATGCTATTGCAGACGCAGACGTAATGGCAACCGCAGTTGGTGTTAATATTCTCAAATTTATTATCTCAAATATCGCAAACGGTCTTAAAAAACGTTGGCAGGATCCTAATAAAGCTCCTCTTAATATCATTATCTGTGAAAATCTTATCGGTGCAGATGCTTATCTGAAAGGCGAAGTTGCAAAGCTCCTCAATGACGATGAGAAAAAACTTCTTGATGAAAAGGTCGGATTTGTCGAAGCTTCTATCGGTCGTATGGTTCCTGTTCAGACCGATGAAATGAAGGGAGACAATCCCCTTCGTGTATGTGTTGAAAGCTATGGAATTCTTCCGGTTGACAAGGCAGCCTTTAAAGGTGAAATTCCTCCTATCAAAAACATGGTTCCTTTCACTCCGTTCGAATTCTATATTGAGCGTAAACTCTTTATACATAATATGGGCCATGCTTTCACTGCCTATCTCGGAAGCATTATGGGTGTTGATTATATTTGGCAGGCTATTGAAAATCCTTATGTTGAGCTTTTGGTAATGCGTGCAATGCAGCAATCAGCTATTGCTCTTGCCGCTCGTCATGGCGTACCTTATATTGAACTTAACGATCATGTTGAAGATCTGCTCTCCCGTTTCGGAAACCGTCAGCTGGGTGATACCGTAAAGCGTGTCGGAAATGATCTTAACCGCAAGCTAAATCCCAATGACCGTATCATCGGCTCTCTTAATATGTGCATTGAACAAGGTGTTGTTCCGAAATACATTTGTCTCGCCGCCGCTTGTGCAATGAACTTCAAGCATGATGAAGTCTCCTCAAAACCGGCTGCTGAAATTCTGTCTGAAATCTGCAAAATTGACGCTGAAAGCGATGCCGGAAAGCTCATTCTCGAATATGACGCTGCTATCAAGAGCGGAAAAACCGTTGAAGAGCTTTTTAAAATGATGAAATAAAAAGACATAAAACAAAATTACCACAATTTTGAATCAGTAATTTTTTACAGTTTTATTAGCCGCAAGGTTTAACCCCTTGCGGCTTTTATCCCGGGAACTAACAAATTGTGTCTATTACGGTTGCAGATGTCTGCATAAAACAATGTTCTCACCGACAAAGCAATCACTCTATTAAGTTTCCTATTATGATCGGAGTTTAAGTATATGCAGATTGAATCATCATCTTCCCTCAAAAACTCTCGTACCCCGATTGTATCATCTATCCATACCATCGATCCGGTATTTGACAAGAACTCTCAAATTCTTATTCTCGGGAGCTTTCCCTCTGTTAAATCACGAGAGCAAGGTTTCTTTTACGGTCATCCTCAGAATCGTTTCTGGAAGGTCGTTTCAGCAGTGTTTGAATGCCCTGTTCCGAAAACAATTGAGGAAAAAAAGCTTTTTTTACTAAAAAACGGTATTGCCCTCTGGGATGTGATTGCCTCATGCGAAGTCAACGGAAGTTCAGACAGTTCTATAAAAAACGTACTCCCCAATGATATTTCGAGAATTCTAAAAAAGTGTGATATAAAAAGCATTTACTTAAACGGTAAAACCGCCGAAAAATATTATAAAAAATATCTGCTCAAAAAGGCCGAATGTCCTGCTGTTTGCCTTCCCTCCACAAGCCCCGCAAACGCCGCATGGAGCACTGAACGGCTTATCGATGCATGGAAAATAATCAGGTAAAAACTCTTGAATTTAATATAGCTAAAGGGTATAAAAGCAAAGCATCCTATGTATTGTCATTTACACGGGATGCTTTTTTATATGCATTTTTTATTTTCGTGAACTTTCTTTTCAGACAACAATCAGGCACTGATAGCAAAAAGTTTAAATTTTAAAGCGTCTTAAAGAAGCTGATAATCTTTTCAGCGAGAATGATGTGACCGGCATCATTTGGATGAAGCCCATCAGGAATATACTTTTCTCTTATTACCGGAACACAAGGCTGAAGCCCGCTCTCGGCAAAAAGGTCAAGTACGGGCAAGGAATAATATTCGGCTATCTCCCTAATTATATTAACATAGTCTTTAAGAGTCCCGAAATCAAAAGGATATCTGCCATCTCCTCTCGGATCATCTTCATTACAGCGATGGAGTGGTGTAAATACAACAATCTTTGCGGTTGGATATTTAGTTATAAGTCCCGAAAAAAGAAAATGGCATGCTCCGTAAAAGGTATCTGGAGTTCTGTCCTTAAATTCTCCGAGAGGTGCATTTCCATGTCCGAAATCATTGGTTCCACCAAAAACTGCTACTATATCAGCATCATCATCCATCTTGGAAAATCTTGAACAGTAATCATCATCTCTGTTCTCTTCATCGTTTTGGCGGGCAAATCTCGTCCCACCTATTCCATAGTTACGGCAAATCGCACCGGTGGTTTTTTCGATTATATTTGTGAAACGGTGATCATTATCTGAGACTCCGTGACCTTCAGTAATGCTGTCACCCAAGAAATTTATCTTTATTCCATTAAGTTCCATTCAAATCCATCCTTAATTTCTTTAACATTCTATCTGCATATTTAACTTTTTTTGATTATGTTTCTGTCGATTTAAAAACACACCTAAAGCTAAAGCATGAATATAGATTATTTTATATGATCATCTTAAAGCTTGCAATTAAACTTTTTATAAGCGACTGTACAACGGCTGCAAAAACTCAAATCCGGGAATGTTTCTTAATATACCAAACACAATCAAAAGAGCAATACTACACCAAACAAAGATATTAAATAAATTTCCATTGCTGCCGAGCGTTCTGAATTTAAAAACAACTCTAAAAAAAAGTATAACCGACCAAATCGGGATCAGTATTGCAAGCATTAAGTTTTCCCTTGCCGCATCCCTAAAATTCAGATGCAGCATATCATCAATCATGTGAGTTATTCCGCAGCCCGGACAAAATAATCCCGTCAGTTTGTTAAAAATGCATGGAATTCCAAAGGGCATAAATTGAATAGCAAGGTAATATCCCATTCCGACAACTAAAACCATAACAAATTTAATAATTGGCTTTTTATGCTCTTTGACATATTCGAAAATGTGCTGCAACTTTACTTCTCCTTTGATTTTTTTCAAAAAAAGAGACTGCACACAGCAGCTGCAGTCCCAAAATATATAATTAATATCTGGAAAGAGTATTGATTTCGTTCTGCATCAAAGCACATGAAACTACACTTAACCCTACAAAAGTCAAGACAATATATAAAACTCCGGAATTGCTTGAAGGCATACCTCTTGAATACTTTATTTTATCAATGATCTCACCCTGTTTATACATCCAATAAAAAGTATAGAGCCCGCAAGTCACAATTGTGAGCAATACAACTGTACTGCCGGATGTTGCATTAGGATCTCCCGACATAGTTTTCAAATCCTCAGTAAGGCAATATAACCAATAAAACAAATAGATACCGCATGTGATAATAGAAAGTATGATGCATGTAGCAATATTTCTTTCCTGAACCGGGCAAAAAGGCATCGGTTGTTGATTATAATTTGGTTGATTGTAGTTTGGTTGGTTATAATTTGGTTGGCTGTAGTTTGGCTGGTTATAATTCTGCTGGTTACCGTTCTGCTGATCGTAATTAGGCTGGTTGTAGTTTGGCTGGTTATAATTTGGTTGACTGTAGTTTGGCTGGTTATAATTCTGCTGGTTACCGTTCTGCTGATCGTAATTAG
>CABUCT010000037.1 GCA_902490145.1 uncultured Oscillospiraceae bacterium | reverse complement strand
TTGGCTCAGCAATATGTTAGGAAAGATTGCTCCGGAATCCGGAACTATGCTTTCTACTTACGGATTTGAGATTGCTCCTTCTGAAAGTGCCGGGAAAATAAGTACGACCATGGTTATATTTTTTGCAATTGGCTCAATTATTATCATGGGATTTATGGCCATGATATTTCGAAATGTTTATTTAATTGTAAAAAAATCCAATAATACTACTCCTTTTGAAAAAGATAATGTTCGGATGCTTAAGGAAATAGGAATTTTTTCAATAGCTGTTCCTGTTGTCGGATTAATTATAAGTATTATTGTTAAGGCTGTTATAGGTGTTGATGCGGTTGAAACGAGCAACAATTTTGACGGATTTGTTATTGGTATTATTGCCCTGTGTTTAACACAATTTTTTGCCAGAGGTGTTGAATTGGAAGCTGATGTCGATGGGCTTTTATAAGGAGGTTATTTTATGGGAAAGATTATACTCCGTTTGGATCGTATGATGGTAGAAAGAAAGATGTCCTTGAATGAACTTGCGGAGAAGGTGGGAATTTCGAATGTCAATCTTTCAAAAATAAAAAACAATAAGGTTACTGCTATTCGCTTTTCGACTTTATCGGCAATTTGCGAAACTCTTGAATGTGAAGCGGGAGATATTTTGGAATTTCAAAAGGATGATGAATGAGGGCAATTATTTTGCTTTGTGTATTAACTTAAGTAACCGAAAAATCCATTAATGAATTTAATTATTATAAACGTTAGATTCATATATTTCTTAAAGAAAAAAATTTAAAGTTAAAGCAAGGATGCTTGTTTAAAAATAAAACTGCTTGCTGAGATGTTTATCTCAGTAAGCAGTTTTTGTTAGTTAATAAATTATGTAGTTATATTTTATAATCAAACATAAAGTCGATTATGCATTTGATTTTGTTATTACAGGATTTTATAAATCTTTATGCTGATTCTGCCGGGCGTTCAAATTGGCTGTTATACAAATCTGCATAAAAACCACCCATAGACATCAGTTCTTCATGATTTCCGGTTTCAATAACATCGCCGTCTTTCATCACAAGGATCAGATCAGCATTTTTAATAGTAGACAGACGATGTGCAATAACAAAACTTGTTCTGCCTTTCATAAGTTCATCCATTGCCCTTTGAATCATAACTTCGGTTCGTGTATCAACTGAAGAGGTTGCCTCATCTAAAATCAACATAGGACTGTTTTGAAGCATGGCTCTTGCAATGGTAAGAAGCTGTTTTTGTCCTGCTGATACTTCTGTGTGTTCGGAAAGCTCTGTGTCAAGACCGTGCGGCAAAGAATGAATAAAGTGATCAAGGCTGCAAGCCTTGCAGACCCGTTCCAAATCTTCATCTGATATATGTTCCATGTTATAAACAAGATTTTCTCTTACTGTGCCTTCAAAAAGCCATGTATCCTGAAGCACCATGCTGAAAAGGCTGTGTACAGTTTCACGCTTCATTTTGTTTATCGGAACACCGTCGATCTTGATTGCTCCGCTGTTGATTTCAAAGAAACGCATAAGCAAATTGACCATGGTGGTTTTTCCGGCTCCGGTCGGACCGACGATAGCAATTTTTTCTCCTGCCTTTGCATAGGCAGTGAAATCCTTAATTATTATTTTATCAGGTGTGTCTGGATAGGAAAACTGAACATGCTCAAAGGATACGTCCCCCTTGACTTTATCGATGCTTTGAGATTTTTCCGATTCATCCTCCAACTCTTCGGATTCAAGAAAGTCAAAAATACGGTTTGCGGATGCGGCCGCAGTTTGCATATTTGTCATACCCTGTGCGATTTGAGTTAATGGAGAGGAGAATAGCCTTGCATACAAAATGAAGGATATAATAACGCCGAATGAAATCGTTCCGTTTATAGCAAGCATGGATCCAACCACGCAAACTACAACGTAACTCAGATTTCCGACAGTCATCATTAACGGCTGCATAGCTCCTGAAAGGAACTGTGATTTCCAGTTAGCGACATAAACCGACAAATTTAATTTTTCAAAATGATTTTTTATATTTTTTTCGGCTCTGGAAATACGAACTACATCATGTCCGGAATACATTTCTTCCACGTATCCGTTAAGTTCTCCGAGACTTTTTTGCCTTGAGACAAAATATTTCTGTGAGGATCCCATAATCACCATAATGATCAGCATTCCGAGAAATGTAACACCAAGCACACACAAAGCGAGTCGCCATTCTGTGATAAACATCATAAGCAGACAGCCGAGAAATTGAGCTACGGAGCTTATAATTCCCGGTAAGCTGTTTGATATGGTTTGCTGAAGAGTGCTGACGTCATTGGTGATTCGGCTGAGAATATCTCCTTGGGGCACAACATTAAAATATTTTTGAGGGACACGATTGATTTTTGCTGAAATATCTTTACGCATTTGTTTGGAACATTTAAGTGTAACCACGGCCATTATATAATGCTGCAAGTATGTAAATAAGGCACTCGATACATATATAATAACCATTAGTATGCCAATTCGTTTAATTCCGTTAAGATCGACTGGACCTGTCAATCCGGCAGACATATAATCGGTCATTTTTCCGATTTGATTTGGTCCGACAATTGTGAGAACAGCACCAAGTGCGGCTAATATGAGAGCTATGAACACAAAGTATTTACTGCTTTTAAGATAATCAAAAATCTTTATAATTGCTTTTGGGAAACCAGTGGAAGTTTCTTTATTTTTCATGATTTATGCCTCCTTTCGGGCTAATTCTCTTTCGGATAACTGCGACATAGCAATTTCACGATACACATCACAATTATTTATTAATTCATCGTGTGTTCCGATGCCAACCGATTTTCCGTTTTCAAGAACGACTATCTTATCCGCATGACGAATCGTACTTATTCTTTGGGCAACGATCACACGTGTAGTATCCTTAAGATTTTCAGCAAGAGCAGAACGCAGTGCGGCGTCGGTACGGTAATCAAGGGCAGAGAAAGAGTCGTCAAAAATCAGAATTTCCGGTTTTCTTGCTAATGCTCTGGCAATGGATAATCTTTGTTTTTGACCGCCGGATACATTCTTTCCGGACTGAGCGATCCTATAGTTCTTGCCGTCCTCCTGATTTTCCACGAATTCTGTTGCCTGTGCAATGGAAAGTGCTTGATCAATATCAGCTTCAGAAGGTTCTGATGCACTTTCTCCAAACCTTATATTCTCATCAATAGATCCTGAAAACAAAACCGCTTTTTGTGTTATATATCCTATTTTATTATAAAGGGCTTCAAATGAATAATCTTTTATATTAATACCGTCTATCAGCACTTCACCTTTTGTGGCGTCAAAGAATCTTGCAATAAGACTTATGAGTGTCGTTTTGCCGCTTCCGGTAGCACCGATGAATGCAATGGTTTCACCACGATTCACCTTGAAACTGATATCGGATAACTGTTCTTCTGCTGTACCGGGATAGGCAAATGAAACATCTTTGAATTCAACTGTTCCAACCTCATTGCCTTGATTTATACAGCCTTCTTTAATCGCCGCTTTAGTTTTCAAAACCTCGTTGATACGAACGGCGGAGACCTGTGCGGCCGGGAACATCATAAAGATCATGATCATCATCATAAACGACATAACAACATAGGTTGCATAAGTACTGAACACAACAATATTGCTGAACATGGTCAGCCGTCCAGCCATATCGGTCAAAGCAATGTTATTCAAAAGTACGGCACCCAGCCAATAAATGCAGAGAGCCAAACCATTCATACCAAGTCCCATCATTGGCTGGAATATGGCAAATAACTTTTGATTGGCCATTTGAGTACACATCAGTTTATCATTGGGGACTTCAAATTTATTGTTTTGATATTCTTCGGCATTAAAAGCGTGTACTACATTGATTCCGGTCAGGTTTTCACGAGCTACGCGGTTGATTTGGTCGGTCAGCTTTTGAACAATGCGGAATCGTGGAATAACTCTGCTTATAATAAGGGCAGAGGCTGTTGTCAGAATAGCAACGAATACCGCGGTAACAGCAGAAAGCTCCCAGCTTTTACCCAGAATTTTAAAAACAGCCCAGACGGCCATAACAGGGGCCCGGACGAGAATTTGCAGGCCCATTGAAATAAACATCTGAATTTGAGTAATATCGTTCGTTGTTCTGTTAATAAGGCTCGGAACCGAAAATTCCTGCATTTCCTGCTTGCCGAGATCAAGCACATGGAAAAACAACTTGCTTCTAATGGTAAAGCTGAATCCAGCCGCCACTTTAGCGGAAAGATATCCGCATATGATACAAAGCACGGCACTGGCGAGTGTACATCCAAGCATTTTTCCACCGGTTTGCCAAATGTCAGCCATCTTGCTTCCGGGAGTTTTGATAAGAACGGTAAGGTCACTCATGAAATCAGGAAGAAGCAGATCGAAATATACCTGACCAAGAACCAGAATCACGCAGATAATTGCCATAATGATTTCTTTTTTTCGCAGATTTTTAAGTAATTTAATCATATTATTCTAACAAGATCCTTTCTTAATTTTCTCTTTATAAGCCATCACGTTACTTTTAAGAAGATTTTGAATTCGGACAAATTGTTCCTTGTCTTCATCTGTAAATCCGTTTGTAATACAGTCAAAAAATTTCTTTTGCTGATCACGTCCGTCTTTTATAACAGGATTGGCTTTTTCGGTGCAAACTAATTTCACTTGTCTTCGATCTTTTGCAATCGAATGCCGTTCCAGATACCCGTTCTTTACAAGTTTATCCACATGAAAAGATACCATACTGCGTTTTATTCCCCGTGATCTGCTGATTTCTTTAGCTGTTTGCATCTCAGGATTGTTGGCGAGAAACATCAGAATATCAAATGCGGTTTGAGGCATTTTATATTTTTTGCATACCGGCTGGCAAAACGCCTCATAAACTTCAAGGGTGTTTTGAAACATGGAGATTATAGTTTTATTGGGAAAATCCACTTTACCACCTCAAGAGCAATTTTTGTTCTAAATCAATTAATTTGATTTCAAACAATCATAGTATAAATGCTATCTTGAATAATAAGGTTAAGAATTTGTGAATTTTTTGAAAATTGTATTGATCAGTCACTTCGCTGATCTGCCGAAGGAACAAAGAGAAAGCTGTGTTTGAATGAAACTTCTATTGACAATTTAATTGTGAGTAAGTATAATTTTAGTGTTAAATGGTTATACTGTGTGACTTATTATGTTTTAGTTTTTAATAATGTTTAAAATACTAAGTTTAGAAAGGCGTTTCATTTTCGGATGTGATAATTTTCAAAAGCTTTAATTTGAAAAATCTATAATTTCAAAAATGAAAATGATATATTTGGCGTGGATAATAATTACACTTTTAAACAAAAATTAGAAAATTACTGGTATCATTATAAATGGCACACCATTGTTGTAGTTTTCTTTCTGATTACCTTCGCTGTATGTTTCACGCAGTGTGCTTTAAAGGAAAAACCCGATGATAAAGCTCTGCTTTATGTAAATCAGAATTTGCTTGACAATGCCGCCAATGATTTGTCCAATGAGCTTGCAAGATACATCGATGATTATAATGATAACGGCGAGATACTTTACAGGGTAAATAATGTGTCATATAATAAGGACAGCATGGGGACTGTAAATTATTCGGTTGCAAATTCCGAAAGACTTATGGCTGCTGTTGCGACTGCTGAGTATGTCATGTACATTGTGGATGAAAACGGTTACAATTATTTTATGACCGAACAAACGAAGCTTTTTGAAACATATGATTTTATGCCTGATAAAGGCGGGACGGCATGGAACTGGAACGGAAGCTCTTTACAGGTGAAAATGAAAAACTCGGGACTCCCTGATAATTTGTATTTTTGTATCAGAAAGGTATCGGGAACTACAACCGAAAATGATAAAACTGTAAATCGTTTGCGTGTACAGGCGGAGGATTTAATAAAAGCATTGATATCAGAATAAAAGATAAAAAATTCCGATGAAATTGTTTCATCGGAATTTTTTAGTTTATCATGGTGTGAATAAATCAGATTTATTTCCTTATTTAGTCGGTATACTGTTCACTTTGAAGCCCTGACCGGATTTACTTGCCAGATCCAAAAATGTATAAAGCTCAACATATTGAACCTTCTTGCCCTGTGCTTCAGCATATGAATTGAATTTTGTTATGATGTTTAAAATGGCTGTCGGAGAACTGCAAACGGTTCGATAAGCAGCGAAGTTAAATCCATTCATACTATTAAATGCATGATCGTAAATATCGGCAGGAGAAGTGGATTCATCTATACCGTTGTTACAGTAGATATACGGAACATTATCGTAAGTCCCCATCATGTCAGCATATGAATTGTGCAGAGATCCCATCGGGGAAAACCTGTTATATAAACTCATAATATCGGTGGTTAAATTATTTGTGCCGTTAATTATAAATCCTGTGGCTTTAATGTCAAAGCGTTCGTAAAATTTCTTGCAATAGTTATACCAAGCGGTGTCACCGTCCTGATAATTACTGGGGCGGCTTGATCCGGAATAATTAAGAGAATTCTTTTTATAAAGTGCTGACGGGATGATATATCCCGCCCCACAGTCACCCGCAGCAATAAATTCGTTATCATATTTATTTGAGTAAATGTATTCAAATATCATAGGCACACGGTTTGAAAGATTGGGATTAAAACACCAAGTAAGAGGAATTGTTCCCCTTGCCGAATCGTTGTTGATCCAAAAGGCATTTACATAATTTTTGAGCCATGCAGAAGAATCATAGTCACCCATGTAGATAGTATAATACAGAGTGTCGTCGCTATATTTCACACCGGAATCATATTCTTCCCAGTTATTTTTATAATTTTCGCTGAGCGGAACGTATTTGTAATATACCGAGCCATTTGTCATAGAACATGGTTGGGCAGCATCGGCCTCTTTAGCAAGATTATAACAGCTTAAATATTCAGTAAAAAGCCATTCAAGCCAAGTGGCTTCACAGGTGCCTTGATTGCGGAATGTGGTGTATTTCAGCCACCAAGGGGGAAAGCCCAAAAGCTGTCCCATAGCACCGTTTGCACGGCTGTAACGCATGGAAAAAATTTTAAGCAATGTTTCGTTATCTGTGCCGGGTCTTGCAAGACGATTCTGCTGAGCAATGTCGTCACAGCAAATAGATCTTTTATACGGATCAAGATCGAAGCAAAAAGCTCTTCTTGCGATGATATAATCATGGTTTGAGAGACAGTTAAGACTTGCTTCCGGAAGCAGGGCGGTTTTGTTGTCTTCATAATAATCGTAACCCTTTACGGTGCAGGCACCGTCTAAAATATAGGCAAGATAGTTTGAACTGCAACGATTAAAATACTTATCAAGTGCCCACAAATAGGCGTCATTTTTAGCACTTCCGGTACTTACAATGTCAGTGCCGGGGATAGAGTTACCCTCGTTTCCATTTTTAAACATATCAAAAAGATTAAATTTAACTTCAACTCCTTTTGATAAGAGAGTTGTGTGAAGAGGGCTGTTTGCCAACACGGGGAGATATCCGTCAAGTCCGCAAATAGTGGTGGAAACGTTGGCTGTTGAAGCAACGTTTCCGTCCCAGAGAATCATACCACAATATTTAATTTGATTTTCAAATGTTATATAGAAATCATCAAATGTCGTAATATTTTTGACTGTATATCCGTAATAAACCGAATCTTCTTCTGTAATAAAGTTCAGCCAGTTCATATCAGAGTTAAAATTTTTGTCTGCATTTACATAAATAATGCTGCTGTGATTCAAATCACGTCCGAAATCACGGTTAACAAGTCCCTGAAGACAGTAAACAAGACGTGCTTCGTCGACCTGATGCAAAACCGAATCACTTAAAAGATAAATTGTTTTTCGGTCAAGGCCGGTCATGTCCATTACAAAGCTGTAATCAGCAGTGCTGTCGTTCGCATATGCACCGTTTACCGAAAGAGAGGTGTTGAAATCAAAATCGCTTGCATCATAAGAAATGTATGAAGAATCGCAATCAGTATATTCAGTGGAGGAAAGAGGATTTCGGTCATATACATCACCAACGGGGAAGGTGGTGATTTTTTTTATACTGTATTGCAGAATTTTGAGTGCATCGTTTGAAGAAATTTTATTGTCTCCGTCTACATCAGCCGCAATATCTGCGTATTCCCAAAGTGAGCTTACAGATATTTTTCCAACTGAGGCCTGAAGAGCGTGAAGAGCATCGGATGTATCAATATAATTATCATGATCAAGATCTCCGTACAATCCGCCTTTTTCACTTGGTTCGTATTTTGCAAAAACCGTTGATGTTCCGGTTAAAAATATTATTATAATGATAAGCAGAATGCTTATAAGTTGTTTCATTAGACTCATCCTTTATAAATTACCAATACCGAAGTTATCTGGTAGATAAAATGATACAAAATTCTCGGACACCCCCTCTTTAATTTCTCAGAGTTTTACGAAGATATAAGTTTTAAGTTATTTAATACAATAAAACTGTGCAAATCAAAAGTTGTAAATTAAATTTCTTCTTTTTCATTTTTGAATTCATCTTTAAAGTTGTCCTCTGAAAAAACTATAATTATCGTCCCTTTTTTTATTGATATGGTGGCAGACGTTCCGATAAATTCATTGCTGACCCCAAGCGGAGTATCGTAAGTAAGATTTGCGTTATCAAGCGGATATTTAAGTCCCTTTATGGTCACACCTTCAGCCCGCGGTCCTTGACAAAATACCGAAACAGTTCCGTACCGTCCTTCATCAAAACTCATTTCTCCTGAAGTCAGTGCGGTAATAACACTGTTCCCTCCGAATATGTATCCGTGTCCACCGTGATTTGAAATGTAACAGAGAGTTTGAATTGTGGCAATTGAGTGATCGACCCTTCCGCCTAAGCACCCAAAGATATAAAAATTATTAAAACCGATGTTCATGGCATATTTTATTGCAAGCATTGTGTCGGTATCATCTTTTTCAATTGGGTGTTTTATTATATTGGGGTGTTTTGGAACATATCCCAAAGAGTCGAAGTCGCCCACAACTGCGTCGGGTATAATGGACATTCTGTCAAGATATGCATATCCTCCGTCTGCTGCGATAATATAATCATTTGGTCGTGGACGGAACATTTTACCGTCAAAAAGTCCCGAACCGACGATATAACATACACGGTTTTCCAAAAAACCACCTCTTTATAAAAAATACAAACTTATAATACTACAAAACAATTGATTTTACAAGTGCAAAGGGAATTGCTTAAGCAACGTCGACAAATCCGAACGCGATTTTAAAGGACGGATTTCCGCCTTTGCTTTGTTAAAATACTCGAGAATGCGAAAGGATCAACTGTGTTTTGTGTCTCGCATAGACAAAAATCCGCCTTTTTAAAATTCTTTGACTTAAAACGAGAGGAATTTTGAGCAATTTTGCGTGCGGAGAAAGACGCAAAGCTAACGCCTGCGGATGACGACAAGCCGAAAATCGCCGAAATTAAGCCGTTTTAGGCGGATGCGGATTTGTCGGCTTTGCTTAAGCTGAGGGAAGCCTACCCCGACATGGTTTAAAATGTCATATTTCGGCTGAAACCGACGCTTCAAATCTCTGTCTACGGCAGTATGCCATCGATTTTATGCCTTGTCGGG
>CABUCT010000036.1 GCA_902490145.1 uncultured Oscillospiraceae bacterium | reverse complement strand
CTTGAGGCTGCTGAAGCAAAAATCGAAGAGCTTAAAGCGGAAGCTGCATCATACACCGATATTCTTATTGATGACTGTACAGATAATGAAAAGTGGAGCTGGATTCCTGTTGAAGGCACAGCTTGTCATTCTTATTGGGAAGGTCATGTTTGGCTTTGGTATCAAGTAAGCCATTGCCTCACTTTAGATAAAGCATCAAACATTGTTGGAGCAGAAAAGATCAAAATTGATTTGACCAATTCTTTACCGGATGGAGACGGAGATTACACTCCTGCTGAAATATTCGCAAGAATGAGTGAGGGTTCACAGTATGGTTTTGCTCTCACTTCTTACACCGGAGCTCTTCCGAACGGTGGTTGTGATGAAAGGCTTAACCTTAATGATGAAATGTGGAGCACCTACGGTGTAAGACTTGTTCCCGACTATGCTATAGACGCAAGAATGAATATTCTCACTATTGATTGGAATAATGCAGGAGCATCATTTGATCCAAATGCAGTTACCGGACTTGCAATTGTTGCTCCAGAAGGATCAACCAGCATAGTAATCAGCGGTATCTGGAAGTCATATAAGACCGCAGATCTAAATGCCGCCAAAGCTGTTGACGACCAGATCGCCGCACTCGGAGAGATCACTCTTGACAAAGAAGCAGATGTAGCCGCAGCCCGTGCTGCATATGATGCTTTGACTGATGTTCAGAAAGCACTCGTGGAAAACCTTGAGACACTCACAGCTGCCGAGAAAGCTATCGAAGCTCTTAAAGTCCCCACGCTTACTATTGACGGTAAAAACATTTCTGTAGTAAATAACGGAACAACAGTTGATAAAGTTTATTATGCATACATCGGAAATAATGATAAAACTCTTTCCACAAGCTGGTCTGCATTTGTTATTGAGGGTAGAAAATACACCCAGTTTAACGGCAATGCAGGTTATAAGAAAACTGCTGAAACCACTGCACTTGACAAAGCAGGATGCTATGCATTCTTCATCACCTATAACGATGGACAGAAGGTTATCAGATATGCCAACATTAAATCAGATGTTGAAGCTACCGACACTCCTGTTATTGTTAAGGATGGAAATATAGTAAGCTTTGAGTGCACTGAAGATATTGCAAATATTTATTACACCTATGACGGTGAAAATGACTATGAGTATATGAACTGGTATGCATTTGTTATTCGCGGACGTAAGAGCGGTGAAAACAGAGGAACTATCGGATACAGTGCTGTAGTACCTGATGTTGCAGGCGGAAACAACAATGGCCGTTATATTTCTTTGGAAAAAGCAGGCCATTACACCTTCGTAGTCAATTATGCAGATGGTAAAAAGGTTGTAGTAAAAACCGTTATTGAATAAACTTTAAACTAAGCTTATTATCCTATGATTAAAAAAGCGTGTTGTAATTATTTACAGCACGCTTTTCTTTGTTTAAAACAGTATGTTTTATTGTTATAAGTCATATGAGAATAAGAATAAATGGAAAATATGTATAAAGCAAAAAAATAATTCAAAGAGTTTGTGCACATTTATAATTTAAAAACATGTGCAAAATTAAGAAAAATAATAGATAATAAAATTATTTTGAGTTTATGTAAATTGACAATGGAAGTTTTTTGAATACAATGATATAATTAACAAAAAATATGAAACATCATCCAATAATGGATGGAGGGAGTAACAATGAAAAATACAAAACGCATTATATCCATAGTGCTCTCATTGCTTATGGTTTTCGGAACTACTGTTATTGCTGCAAGTGCAGACGACGAAACCAATTACAGTGAGAGATGGTCTTGGGGACTGAACGAAATGGCCAATATGGCCGAAAACGGTCTTACGACCGACCTTGCAGAAGACGGATACAAAGTGCTTAACCGTGCACCGATTGTCGCATCGAACGGATATGGTATTTATGGATTTCTTTCTTTCATAAACGAAATTGCTGTTTATGACAAGCATACATATCGCGTTGTAATGAGATATGATTATTCCGGGAAAAATTGCGGAACATCAAGCTGGATGTGTGCTAATGTTTATGTTGACGATGATACAATCGATATGATCAATGCTGATTTTGCCGACGGAGATATGCTGACCGACTTCAATTCTAAGGAATACACTTACGATCCCGAATACGGCTATGCTTATAAAGAAGCTACCGCGGATATTACAATGATCGGACATAATGGAAGCACCGGTGATTTCAGAATATACACCTGTGGATTCTGGGAATTCAGAATTTATAAATATTTTGTTTATGATATTACTGTAGATCCCGAAATGAAGAATCCGATACTAACTGTAAATGCAGAATCTTTCCAAAATTGGAATGATGACGATGGAAAAAGAGACCCTAGCTACTACGAGAATGATGTATACACCCTTGACAGAGGCTTCCGTGTTCTTAAGGGTCAGGCTGTTGCAGGTGCATACAACAACAAGACTGCTCTTGCAAATACAAGAGAATATGCTGTAGGAGATTATAGATTCAATGCAACCATTTCTGCCGATACCATTGACGACGGAACAATTTGCACTGTTGCCGTAAAGAACAGTGCCGGAGAAATTGTTGCTTCAAAGGATATTTCAAAGCCAGATCTCGTCAAAACCACCAATGAAAAAGGCGATTTCTTTAATGGTAAAACCACAGTTGAAGTTCCCTTCACTGTTACCGAGGCTGGTAATTATACAGTTGCTATTCTCGTAAATGATAAAGCAAATGTAACTATCCAGTCAATGGTTGTCAAAGCAGGAATTGATCAGGCACTTATTGACGAAGCAGAAAACAAAATTGATGATATCGGCGAAGTAACCTATCCCGACAGTAGAGAGGCTATGGAAGCTGCAACCGCAGCCGTTGAGGCTGTTATAAACGCTTATGGCTTCGATGCAACCGATTGTATCAGCAATTACTCAATTTATGAAGAGGCCTATGTAAAGTGGATGGAATTAGTCGAGAGAGAAGCAGCTATAGCTGCCGCAAATGCAGCAGCCGCAAAAGCAGTCGACGACAGAATCACAGTACTCGGAGAGATCACTCTCGACAAAGAAGCAGATGTAGCCGCAGTACGTGCAGCTTATGAAGGACTTACCGATGCTGCAAAAACATTTGTTGCAAATCTCGGGATGCTTGAAGCTGCCGAGGCAAGAATTGCAGAACTGAAAGAAGAAGCAGCGATAGCTGAAGCAAATGCAGCAGCCGCAAAAGCAGTTGACGACAAAATTGCAGCACTTGGCAATATTACCCTTGATAAAGAAACAGCTGTAGCAAAGGCTCGTGCAGCTTATGAAGCACTTAACGCTGATCAGAAAGCTCTCGTTAAAAACCTTGCAGTTCTTGAAGCTGTTGAAAAAGATTGTGAAAACGAGAGAAAAGCTCAGGAAGTCACAGATGCTGTCAATGCTCTTAATGATATTAAAACTCTCAATGAGGAAAATATCGAGAAATTTAAAGCTGACGTTGCTGCTGCAGAAGAAGCCTTGAATAATCTTGATGAAGAAATTAAGGTTTTAATGTTTAATTTAGCTGATCTTGAAGCTATTATCATTGAAGCTAATAAAAAGATTGAAGATTATGAAAAGCAACAGATCGTTTACGGTGACTTGAATGGAGACGGAAAAGTTACCACGGCTGATGCTCTTATAGCATTGCAAGCTTCCGTTAATAAAGTTCAGCTGACTGCTGAGCAGCAGAAAGCAGCTGATGTTAACGGAGAAGAAGGAATTACCACTGACGATGCTCTTAAGATACTCCAAAAAGCTGTGAATAAAATTGATCTTTTTCCTGTTGAGCAATAATTCATATTTAAGAGAAATCTCATGAATAATTACGGATTGATACTTCTTTCAAAGTATCAATCCGTTTCTTATATACAAGAAAATTACAAGGGACTTTTAATAAATCTCTTGTGATTTTTTATAATTGTAGATCCACCGGCTTTGTCGGCAGTCATGATCCTTAACGTTTGCGGGTACCGGATTTACGGATTTTACCGCTTTCCAAAAGACAAACAATTTTCCCGTTTCCAGAGAAGCTTTTTGTAAGATACAGCACTTTTTAACGGTTAAACGTCCCGATCGAATAATACTTCCAGTATTGTGAGCAGAGGGCATGCCGGAAACGATGTTGTTCTTAAAAAACTACGATTCTCTGATTATATTGTCTGTTCGTAGATTTGTAAAACGGATATTTTTACAAAAAACTAAAAATATCTTGCAAAAGGTATAGAAAAAGGAATAGTAATGTAGTACAATACCAATGAATTGTCTGGGCAAAATAAAACACATTATTTTAAGACAAATATTATAAAAGAAGGACATATTCAATGAATGTTATTGTTGTTGGCTGCGGTAAAATCGGAACAACGGTGGTGCAAAGCCTTGTTTCTGAAGGACATGATCTTGTTGTTATTGATAATGATCCTAATATAGTATCCGAAATAACAAATATATATGATGTAATGGGAGTGTCCGGAAACGGTGCGGATTGTGAAACATTAGAAGAAGCTGGTGTTGAAAAGACCGAGCTTTTCGTGGCTGTTACTGGTTCGGATGAGCTTAATATGCTAAGTTGTTTTATTGCCAAAAAGATGGGGGCAAATCATACGATAGCACGAATAAGAAATCCGGAGTATAATGCACATAGTTTGGGATTTATGCGTCAGCAGTTGGATTTATCGATGTCAATTAATCCTGAATTTATGACGGCTAAGGAGCTTTTTAATATACTAAAATTTCCGTCTGCCGTAAAAATCGAACCATTTTCACATCGCAATTTTGAAATGGTCGAAATACGACTTAAATCAAATTCTGCTTTGGTTGGTCTAAAACTTTGCGAATTGCGTGAAAAATATGATTCAAAGGTGCTTATCTGTGCGGTTCAGCGTGGAGACAAAGTATATATTCCGGACGGAAGCTTTGAGTTGAACGTCGGGGATAAAATAGGTATTACTGCCACCCCAATTGAAATTACTAAATTTTTAAAAAAGCTTAATATACTTCAAAAGCAGGCTCGAAATATAATGATTTTAGGTGCAAGTCGAACAACCTATTATCTCGCTAAAATGTTAACAGCTGCAGGAAATTCAGTTAAGATCATAGAGAAAGATAAAAAAAGATGTGCCGAGTTTTCTGAAATCCTACCGTCTTCCACAGTTATAAGCGGAGATGGAGCACAGCAGGAGCTTCTGCTTGAAGAGGGAATAGAATCAATGGATGCCTTTGTGGCACTTACGGGGATTGATGAAGAAAATATTCTTATTTCCTTTTATGCGGCATCTAAAAATGTTCCCAAGGTAATATCCAAGGTAAATCGCGATGAACTCGCAAGCATTGCAGACGGATTGGGACTTGAATGTATTGTTTCACCAAAAAATATAATATCGGATATTTTTGTCAGATATGCGAGAGCATTGAGAAACTCAATGGGAAGTAATGTGGAAACACTATATAAATTAATGGATGGTAAGGCAGAAGCGTTGGAATTCAATGTCGGATCGGATTTTAAGAAGGTTCAGGTGCCTTTTAAGGAGCTGCAGCTAAAGCCTAACATTCTTATAGCAGGTATAATAAGAAATCGCAAACCTATTATTCCAACGGGTGATGATATGATATTATCGGGGGATAAGGTCATTGTTTTAGCGGCAGGTCAGCGTCTTCAGGATTTGTCGGATATTATAAAGTAAAGTTGGATTGTATTTATGAATCGAAGAATGGTTTTTTTTACAGTGGGTCTTATAACCTGCTGTGAAGCGGTATTAATGTTGCTACCGTTAATCGTGTCATTAATATATCAAGAACAGTGTGTGGTTTCATTTGCCATATCTATTGGAATAGCTTTATTAATAGGTGTTCCACTTATGTTAATATGTAAGCCCAAAAGCCATGTTATTTATGCCAAGGAAGGATTTGTTACGGTTGCTTTGGCATGGATTATATTGTCTATTATCGGAGCATTCCCTTTTGTTATAAGCAAGGAGATTCCTTCATTTGTAAACGCTTTCTTTGAAACTGTAAGCGGATTTACCACTACCGGTGCATCTATTGTTGAAAATGTGGAGCTTATGAGCCACGGAATTCTGTTTTGGAGAAGCTTTACCCACTGGATAGGCGGTATGGGTGTTCTGGTATTTATCGTTGCAATAATGCCTAATGTTTCTGATCGCTCAATTCATATATTAAGAGCAGAGATGCCGGGACCGATTATGGGAAAACTGGTACCGAAGATTAAAGAAACCGCAAAAATATTATATCTGATTTATATAGCGATGACAGTCGTTGAGATAATCATGCTTATTTGCGGTGGAATGCCGGTTTTTGATAGCTTGATTCATTCCTTTGGAACCGCGGGTACCGGCGGATTTGGAATGAAAGCCGACAGTGTTGAAGGATATTCCTCTTATTTGCAATGGGTTATTGGTATATTTATGATGCTTTTCGGAATAAACTTCAATTTGTTTTATCTTTGTATAATAGGGCGTATTCGCTCTGTTTTAAAGAGCGAAGAATTGTGGGGATACTTTGGAATAATCGCCGCCTCGGCCGCGGTTATATGTGCAAATATTCTTCCTATATATAAAAATTTTTCCAAGGCACTCAGGCTGTCTTTTTTTCAAGTGTCTTCAATTATGACAACCACAGGATTTTCTACTGCAGATTTTGATAGTTGGCCCGAACTTTCAAAAGGAATATTGTTATTGCTTATGTTTATTGGGGCTTGTGCTGGATCGACAGGAGGGGGAATAAAAGTATCAAGAATTGTACTTTTATTTAAGAACATAAAGAGAGAAATAAAACGGCTTATACATCCGCGTTTAGTCAGTACGGTGAGATTTGAAGGAAAGAATATTGATGATGCAACAATAAACGGAGTTAACAATTATCTTGCATTATATTTATTCTGTTTTCTAGCGATTTTTCTCGTATTGTGTGTAGAGAGTAATCTAAGTTTCGAAACAAATTTTAGTGCTGTTGCAGCATGTTTTAATAATATAGGTCCTGGATTTAATCTGGTTGGACCGGCATCAAACTATTCCGCATATTCGGCTCTCTCGAAAATAACCCTTTCGTTTGCGATGCTTTTGGGAAGACTTGAATTGTTCCCGATAATTATTGCATTTGCACCATCAACCTGGACGAAAAAATAATGTATAAAGTTTAAAATCCCGAACTCATGCCATTTGTGAGTTCGGGATTTTAGTTTTTAAGCAAACATAAAATATTATTTAAATGATAAACACCCTGAGTATATCTACCGGTATATAATCAGAGCAGAAAATAGATTAATAAAATATAAAAAAGTGTTATTACAACTGAATTTTTTGAATTTATCTATTTTTAAAACAGAATATACTCCACAAATACCTGGCTTATCAGAGGAACAAGATATAATAACAATAATTATTGAAAACTTGAAATTATCTGTTCATATTGGCTTTTTGTGTTGTGTCGGTGAAATTATGAGAGCGGAAAATAATTTAAAAATAAATAAACCCCCGAAAACACAGAGTTTCCGAGGGCTGAATTTTGAATTTTTATCTCTTTGAGAACTGGGGAGCACGACGTGCACCTTTGAGACCGTATTTCTTACGTTCTTTCATTCTCGGGTCACGGGTGAGGAAGCCGGCCTTTTTAAGGATCGGACGAAGCTCAGCGTCATATTGAAGAAGAGCACGTGAAAGTCCGTGACGAATAGCACCGGCCTGACCTGTTACACCGCCTCCGGTAACTCGACAAACAATGTCGAATTTTCCGTTGGTGTTAGTAGCAGACATGGGCTGACGAACAATAAGTTTAAGAGTTTCAAGACCAAAATAATCGTCGATGTCACGGTCATTTATTGTGATTTTACCGGTTCCGTTATAAACGCGAACACGAGCTACAGAGCTCTTTCTGCGTCCGGTACCATAAAAATAAGGTTTGCTATCGTACATAGTTTAGTTACCTCCCTTAAAGCGTGTAAGCTTCGGGCTTTTGAGCCTGATGCTTGTGTTCGCTGCCCTTGTAAACTCTGAGTCTTGTAAGAGCTGAACGACCGATAGTGGTGTCGGGAACCATACCTTTAACGGCAAGCTCCATAGCAAGTTCGGGACGGCTGGACATAAGAGTGCGATAATTTACCTCTTTAAGATGTCCGATGTAACCGGTGTGACGACGATAGTATTTCTGGTCGAGCTTACGTCCGGTCAGAATTGCCTTGTCGGCATTGATAATGATAACATGATCTCCACAGTCGATGTGAGGGACAAAGATGGTTTTGCGTTTGCCGCGAAGAAGATCGGCGGCAACAGCAGCAACACGACCCAAAGGCTTGTCAGCTGCATCAATAACATACCATTTTCGCTCAATGTCGGCTGTTCCTGGCATATAGGTTGACATAATTGCGTTCCTCCGTATATTAAATTAAATATAAAACTAAGTATAGGTTCAAATTCCAAATGAACCGCTTGATGATAATATCATATTTGGTGATAGCTGTCAATGATTTTTTTGGTAAAAATCAAATCAACAGGCATAAATCTTTGAAATTCTTTTGATTTCGTTTAAATACTTTGATTTTTAAGATATTGATTTTTTAATAAATACAGAGCAAAAATTGATTCACAGTGTTGTAATCAAAGCTTATATTAAATTTTTTAATAATTAGAAAATAATTGTTGACAAATGAGGACGAACATAGTATAATACATCTTGCTTTCAGTAAGGCGGTATAGCTCAGTTGGCTAGAGCATTCGGTTCATACCCGAAGTGTCGTTGGTTCAAATCCGACTACCGCTACCATAGATGGCCCGGTGGTCAAACGGTTAAGACACCGCCCTTTCACGGCGGTAATACGGGTTCGATTCCCGTCCGGGTCACCATTTAATATCCAAAAACCGGCTTATTTGAGCCGGTTTTTGGATATATAATTAAAAAATGGACGCATAGCTCAGCTGGTTAGAGCGTTCGCCTCACACGCGAGAGGTCAAGGGTTCGAGTCCCTTTGCGTCCACCAAAATTATTGCTGCACGAACCACTAAGAGGAAAGTTACTGTTTTCCCGCGGGGGTTCGTGTTGTGCGTAGAATGGAAGTGAGCCTGGGAGAATCTAACGGGTTCGACCAGTGCGACGACGCCTCCACCATGTTGTCGCGAACTATGTATCGTTCGTGACGATTTTTCTTTGAAAAATCATCGGCTCATTCATGCCGTCACTCCTCCTTTTCGCAAAAAGTCACGCTCGACTCGCCTGTTCAGTTGCAAGCACCCTCATGACAATTCATAGTTGTTACCACTTTTTGCGAGTTACGAGAATTAGAATTAATCTGTTAAAATTGAAAAATAGCTTTTTCGCAGCCAACGGAAATAACATATACAAACGAATCCACCAAAAATGGGTTCGTTTGTTGTTTAGATTGTTATATTAAATAAAGAAAAGCTAGGTTCAGGATGTTTGTATGCCGTGTGAATAGTTTTACTATTGAAGTAAATTTCATTAAATCAGAAACAACAGTCGAACTTGCAGTGTTTAGGGTAATATCTAATTGTGTAAATCCTGATTAGAAGTGATAAGGAACTAACTCTGCCGGTGACAGATCACCGCTCGGAATATTGATAAGCATTTATGCTAAATTTAAGTTAAAATTAAACCGTCCGGAACTATTGTGAAAAAGCAAAAGTTTGTATAGATAAAAAAGAGCAAAATAATTCTTAAGAAGTTTAGGGGTATTATAATGCGAAATTTCGGAATGTCCATGCTATGGTTTTGGCTGTGTTATATATTAGTAACTATTGTGGGAATATGT
>CABUCT010000035.1 GCA_902490145.1 uncultured Oscillospiraceae bacterium | reverse complement strand
CAATTTACTATACCCGATTACAAGTGAAATTTTATCTTTTTATAATCTCGAATTTGTATCTATAAACTATTTCTATTTATCTAATAAAATTTGTTCGATACTTTTTTTCATTATTGGGAGTATTTATTCCGTTTTTCTTACCTGATTCAATACATTTGAGAAGCCACGCCATATTATCAGCAAGATTTCTCATAGTTTGCAGACCCTCAAGATCCTGTTTTACATCATCGGGAGTGTTTCCATGGACCATATTCCAATATGTAGATGAAACTATAGGCATTTTTGAAATTGTAAAATATTTATTGAGTACGTCGAATGATGCGGTCGTACCTCCTCTGCGTGCCGAAGCGATTGCTGCACCCGGCTTATAAGAAAACACTGCACTTCCGGCATAAAACACTCTGTCAAGCACAGATAAAACACGTCCGCTTGGATGAGCATAATAAACAGGAGTACCAAAAATAAATCCATCAGCCGACTCTGCCTTTTCAATTATTTCGTTCACAATATCATCATTAAAAACACAGCGATTTTCAAGATCACGACACTTTCCACATCCAATACAATCACGCACAGGAGATGTGCCCAAATTCACAATTTCGCTTTCAATTCCGTTTTTTTCAAGCTGTGCTGCAATTTCTGCAAGTGCAGTAGCAGTGCATCCATTGGCTTTTGGACTTCCATTAATCATAAGAACTTTCATAATACAAACCCCTTTATAAAAAATTATTCAATTATTCCTCCGCCAAGCAAAGTACAGCCATCATAAAACACTGCTGACTGACCTTTTGTTATAGCCCGCTGAGGAGTTTCAAACTTTATACGACAGCAGTTATTTTCAGAAACTATAACCGCATCTGCTGCCTTTGCGGAATATCTTATTTTTACTTGTGCTTTTATGGGTGCTTCAGGATATTTTCCTGACAGCCAATTTACCTCTTTACACATAAGTTCTGATCTGAAAAGATCACTGTTTTCTCCCAAAATCACTTGATTTTTCAAAGCGTCAAGCGAAACTACATATTTTGGACTTCCAAACGAACCGAGACCCTTACGTTGCCCAACCGTATAATTTATGATTCCGTTATGCTGACCGATAATATTTCCCTGCATATTTATAAAATTACCGCTTTTGGATTTGATTCCAAGGCGGGAAAGGAGCTTGCAATAATCATTGTCAGGAATAAAACAAATATCCTGACTGTCAGGCGATTCGGCAGATGAAAGCCCCGATTTTTGTGAATACCTTCTGATTTCATCCTTTTGCTTTCCTCCCACCGGAAGCAACAAATGTGATAAAATATGCTGATTTAAATTATAAAGGACATATGTTTGATCCTTTGCATCATTTTCGCTTATAAGGCTGTATGTTCCGTCATCATTTTTTTTCACGCATGCATAATGACCGGTTGCGATGTAGTCAAATCCCATTTCAAGTGCTCTATCAAGGAATTCGCCAAATTTAAGATTTTTATTGCACAAAACACATGGATTTGGCGTTTTCCCTTCCTCATAAGCCTTTGCAAAAGGAATTACAACTTCTTTGCGAAATTCATCCGAAAAATCAAAAACATAATGCTGTATTCCGAGTTCGTCAGCAACTTTTCTTGCTTCACTTACAGGTGTTTTAACTTCCTCACAGTCAAAATAGTCGCCTTTTTCCCACAACTTCATGGTTGCTCCCGCAACTTCATACCCTTGTTCGATAAGCATTGCAGCCGCAGCGGATGAATCTACCCCTCCGCTCATTGCGACAAGAACCTTCTTTTTCACTTTAAACTACCTACTTTGCTATATTTATGGGATTCCCTGAAAGATATGCCGAAAGATTATCTGCGGCATATTGTATAAGGCGTTTTCGCGTTTCAATTGCCGCCCATGCAATATGGGGAGTTATCACACAGTTTTTAGCTATAAGAAGCGGATTATCCTCTGACGGAGGTTCGGTTGACATAACATCAAGACCCGCTCCTGCAATAACATCGTTATTAAGAGCCTCGGCAAGATCCTCATCCACAACCAATCCTCCGCGGGCAGTATTTATAAGAAAAGCTGTTTCTTTCATTTTTGAAATGTTTTCCTTATTTATAATTCCCGACGTTTTATCATTCAACGGACAATGGAGTGAAACCACATCACTGTTTTTCAGTAACGTATCCAAATCAACCTGTTCAGCTTCGCACTCACCCATATCACGATAGGAATAAAACATCACTTTCATTCCAAATGCCTTTGCTATCTTTGAAACCTCTCTGCCAATTCTGCCGTAACCGATTATCCCAATAGTTTTGCCTGTAAGTTCCGTCAGCGGTGCCGTCCAAAAACAAAATTTCCGATGGTCACGCCATTTTCCCTCATGAACGGCATTCGAATGAACAGCAATATGATTTGCAAGTTCAAGCAAAAGTGCAAATGTATGCTGTGCCACTGCTTCGGTTCCGTATGTAGGAACAAATGTAACGGTTATACCAAGTTCCGATGCTGCTTTCACATCAACAACATTATATCCGGTTGAAATAAGTCCTATATACTTTACTCCTTCAAGCTGTTCAAGAATTTCACGAGTAAATACCGTTTTATTACTAATTATTATTTCATTGCCTTTACACCGTTCTATCACATCTGCACGGCGGGTATATTCATGTATTTGTGTGTCACCAAGCTTCTCAAAAGGCTCCCAAGTAATATCTCCCGGATTGGTGGTAAATCCGTCGAGGATAATTATCTTTTTCATATTATTCCTTCCTTTCAATTATTTATTGAAAATAACCTGCATATATGTTAAAATGTCTTATATATTGATTGGAGATTATATTATGGCTGAAACACTAACTAATTTTTTTCAAGGACTCGGTCTTTCAAATGAACTTGTAATTTTTATAATTTCATTGCTCCCCGTTGTTGAGCTCAGGGGCGGAATCATCATGGCGGCACTTCTGGGTATGAAGTGGTATATTGCTATTCCTATTTGTATTATAGGAAACTTACTTCCGATTCCGTTTGTACTTCTTTTCATAAGAAAAATATTTAACCTTCTTAAGAAAATAAAGTTTATGGAAAAAGTGATCGTTTGGTTTGAAAAGCGTGCCTTGAACAAAGGCAAAAATATTCAAAACGGTTGGCTTATCGGTCTTATTGTTTTTGTTGGAATTCCGCTTCCCGGAACAGGTGCATGGACCGGATCACTTGCAGCAGATCTTTTTGATATAAAATTCAAGCCTGCTCTTTTTGCCATAACAATCGGCGTACTCCTTGCAAGTGTGATTGTAGGAATTATATGCTATGCTTTCCCATCACTTGCTTCCGCCATATTTTAATCAGAATACTTTTCTAATTGATCCCGAATTTTAATAAAGTCTTCAAGCGAATAAGGTTTGTTGCTCGGATTTCTCAGCAAGGCTGCCGGATGGAATGTTCCCATCAAAAGGACTCCGTTTCTTTCAACCCACTCGCCATGTTGTTTTGTGACTTTAAAATTAGGGTCAATTATTTTTTGTGCAGCTATTCTTCCCAAACAAACAATTATTTTCGGCCGAATAATTTTCACCTGCTCACGAAGATAACCTATACAAGCATCTTGTTCTTCGGGCTTTGGATCTCGGTTTTTTGGGGGTCGGCACTTTACCATATTTGCAATATATATTTTTGTTCTGTCAAGATCAATGGCTTCCAGAAATTTATCCAAAAGTTTACCTGCTCGTCCTACAAACGGCTCACCCTGCAAGTCTTCATTTTCTCCAGGGCCTTCGCCGATAAACATAACTTTGGCCTTTGGATTTCCAGTCCCAAAAACCACATTTGTTCGAGTTTCACACAACTCACATTTTCTGCATTCATTGCAGACATTTTGTAATTGGTCAAGTGTCATTGACATAAAATCACCACAAATAAATATTTTTACTATTTTAACATACTTTTTTGAAATACTCAATGCTTATGACTTGAAAAGAATAACTATATCTGCTAAAATAGTTAAAGTATTTAATTTTAACTTTTGTTAGGAGTTGCTTTGAATGTCAAAACCCGTACTTATCGAAACTTCTGCTCGTCACGTTCATGTGTCTCAAGCAGATCTTGAAGTTCTCTTCGGAAAAGGATATACTCTCACACCAAAAAAGAACCTTTCTCAGCCAGGTCAATATGCTTGTGAAGAGCGTGTTACTGTTGTAGGCCCCAAGAGAGAACTTAAAAACGTTTCTATTCTCGGACCCGTTCGTCCTGAAACTCAGGTTGAGATTTCTCTCACCGACGCCCGTTCGATCGGCGTAAACGCTCTTATTCGTGAATCAGGTGATACCGAAGGAACCTCTGGATGCAAACTCGTCGGTCCTGCCGGTGAGATAGAGATTGATCACGGCGTTATCTGTGCAAAACGTCATATTCATATGACCTCTGCCGATGCCGAAAAATATGGTCTTGAAAATAAGCAGATCGTTTCTGTAAAAGTAAGCGGCACAGGTCGTGAAACCGTATTTGGTGATGTTGTTGTAAGAGTAAGCGACAAATTTGCACTTGCTATGCACATTGATACCGATGAATGTAATGCTGCCGGTATTTCTCCGAACTTCACCGGTGAGATCATTGACTGATTAGTTTTTAAATTATAAAACGGTGTTTCCATTTTGCGGATTCACCGTTTTTGTTTTTGATATTTCGCTTGACTAAAGTCGAATTTTGTCGTATTATTTCACTGATATTTAAGAAAGAGTGAAAATAGAGTTGGGGAAATACTATGTTTTATATAATCCATATGCCGGGAACGGCAGAGGAAGAAAAGATTCCGAAGCCCTTAAAACATTAATGAAAAATGATGATCTTGAATTTTGCGATATAACAAAAATTATAAGCTATAAAGATTTTTTTAGCAAAGTTGCAAAAGATGAAGCAGTTATTATTTCAGGCGGTGACGGTACACTTAACAGATTTATTAATAACACTGACAGTCTTGACATTGAGAACGATATTCTTTATTTTGCAACTGGCAGCGGTAATGATTTTCTTAATGATCTTAACAAGAAAAAAGGAGAAAAGCCGTTCAGCATCAAAAAATATATAAAACATCTTCCCGAAGTTACGGTAAACGGTCAAAAAAGTAAATTCCTAAACGGTATAGGATACGGGATAGACGGATATTGCTGTGAGATCGGCGATAAAAAAAGAAATCAATCCGGGAAGCCGATAAATTATACTACAATTGCTCTTAAAGGTCTATTCATCGGATATAATCCGACCAATGCAATCATTACAGTTGACGGCAAAAGATATATATATAATCACGTTTGGCTCGTACCGACCATGAACGGACGATTCTTCGGAGGAGGAATGATGGCGACTCCAAATCAAGACAGACTTAATTCCGATCATGTTGTTTCGGTTGCCGTAATGTCATGCAAAAGCAGATTTAAAACTCTTATGGCCTTCCCAAGCATTTTTAAAGGCGAACATATAACAAAGCATAAAGATTTGATTAATATATTCACAGGACATAAAATCATGGTTGAATTTGACCGTCCGACAGCTTTGCAAATTGATGGAGAAACTATTAAAAATGTGTCAAGATATTCAGTATCCTCATCATCTTCCAAAGTGTCTAAAGAAAAAGAATTTGAAACAATATAAATTACCCCCACATTTCAATTGAAATGCGGGGGTTTTGAACATTTATATAAGGTTTTGAATGGATTTTTTCAAAATTTCAAGTCCGTCCAGCATTTGATTTTCATCAATTACAAGCGGCGGCATGAGTTTCATTACCGCATTTTGACGTCCAACCCTTTCAAGTATTAATCCGTTTTCAAAGCATTTATGCATAAGTTTTGAAGAAAGCGACTCATCATTGAATTTTGATAAATCCACCGCCCAAATCAGTCCGATTCCTCTGGTAGAAATTCTATTATCCAGTGTTTCAATATTATTTTTAAGATATTCACTCATTATCTTCTCTTTTTTAGCGACCTGGGCATCTATCTTTTCATTTATAAACACTTCAAGCCCGGCTTTCGCTGCGACAAGTGATAATTGATTTCCTCTGAAAGTTCCGGTATGCTCACCGGGCTCCCAAATATCCAGTTCCGGCTTAAACAACGTAAGTGCAAGCGGCATTCCAAATCCACCAATAGATTTTGAAAGTGTTACGATATCAGGGATAATTTCGGCCCGCTCAAACGAAAAAAAGTTTCCGCTTCTTCCACATCCGACCTGAATATCATCACAAATCATAAGAATATCGTATTTATCACAAATTAAACGCAGTCCCTTTAAAAAATCTATATCGAAAGCATATATTCCGCCGTCTGCCTGAACCGACTCAAGGATAATTGCCGCAGGTTTTTCCGCAGCAGAATGGTCATCGGTAAGTAATGTTTCAATATA
The DNA here is from genome assembly GCA_902490145.1 of uncultured Oscillospiraceae bacterium. Taxonomy (GTDB): domain Bacteria; phylum Bacillota; class Clostridia; order Oscillospirales; family Acutalibacteraceae; genus UMGS1484. Next base: position 3,596 of record CABUCT010000035.1, on the reverse strand, counting down.
ATTAAGTACATCAAGATTTTCAAACATATATGGTGCAGGAATATGTGTTACATTTCCAAGCGGAACACCCGCCCCGTTTCTTGAACAAGAATCGGTGGTAAGCGACAAAGAACCAAGTGTCATTCCATGGAATGCTCCCATAAAAGCAAAAACATTCTGACGCTTTTTTACCTTTCTGGCAAGCTTTAATGCTGCTTCTACTGCATTTGTTCCGGTTGGTCCTGCAAATTGAATTTTATAATCAAATCCACGTGGTTTTAAAATATTCTCCTCAAAATAAGAAATAAATTCTTCTTTAGCATTTGTATACATATCAAGTGCATGAATTATGCCGTCACTTTCAAGATAATTAAGAACGGCATCTTTTATATGATCATTATTATGACCATAATTAACTCCTCCTGCACCACTGAAAAAATCAATATATTCCTTACCGTTTTCATCTGTCAAAACCGAACCCTTAGCTTTACTGAAAACTGTTGGAAAGCTTCGGCAATATGAACGGACATTTGATTCATATTTTTCAAAAATCTCTGACATAAAAATCTCTCCGTTATATTTATTTGATTATCTCAAGTCCCGATTCGGTCAATCGGAAACCTTCGATTTTATCGTCGCAATATTCTATTATAGACTCCGCAATTTTATCCTCAACTTCTCGGCGGACAGCGTTTCTCAAATCTCTTGCACCTCTGCTTCCACCGTAAGCTTCATTTGCAAGTTGTTCTTGAACAGCTGTTTCCCATTCGAATGAATAGCCCTTTTCAGCCAACGGTTCTTTAAGCTCCGAAAGCATGAGACCCGCAATTTCTACAAAATTTTCTTTACTAAGCGGAGAGAAACAAACCACTTCATCTACTCTTCCGATAAATTCGGGACGCAAAAATTCCTTAAGTGCTTTCATAGTCTTTTCATTGCTGAGTTCACCGACAGTGTGTCCAAAACCAAGTCCGCTGTTACCACTGCTGCTTCCGGCATTTGTAGTCATAACAATAACGGTATTTTCAAAGCTCACATTTCGTCCATGTGCATCGGTTATGCGTCCGTCGTCAAGAATCTGAAGCAAAATATTCATAACATCGGGATGAGCTTTTTCGATCTCATCAAACAAAATTACCGAATAAGGCTTTCTTCTTACCTTTTCAGTAAGCTGTCCTGCCTCGTCATATCCTACGTATCCGGGGGGAGATCCGATAATTCTTGAAACCGAATGTTTCTCCATAAACTCTGACATATCAAGACGTATAAGTGTTTCAGGAGTATCAAAAAGTTCTTTTGCAAGTACTTTAACAAGTTCGGTTTTGCCCACACCTGTGGGACCTGCAAAAATAAATGACGCCGGACGTCTGCGTGAGCTTATCTGCACTCTTGAACGTCGAACCGCTTTTGATACAAGAGATACTGCCTCATCCTGCCCTATTATTTTTCCATGTATACGTTCTTCAAGTCCTGCAAGTCTCTTTATATCACTCTGTTTTATTTTTGCAGCCGGAATTCCGGTCCAAAGCTCTATTACTCTTGCCAAGTCATCCTCTGTGACATAACCGCCCTCTGCTTTAGGAGCAAGCTCCTCGGCATTTTTCTCATTTGCGGCAAGCTCACTCTTTACGGTGGCAATACGTTCGTAGTCGGTATTTTCAACATCAGCTTCAAGCATTTCAAGCTCAGCTTCTAAATGTCCAATATCCTTATGAACTACATAAAGCTTATCCGCAGCCTTATTTTTGAGTGACGCACATGCACATGATTCATCCAAAAGATCTATCGCCTTGTCGGGAAGAAATCTGTCATTAATATATCTTTCGGACAAAACAACTGCTTTTCTTATAATATTGTCAGTAAGCTTTACATTATGAAATTTTTCATAGTATTCCTTTATTCCCGTGAGCACAGCAACTGTGTCCTCAATAGAAGGTTCTTCTATTTTTACAGGCTGGAATCGGCGTTCAAGTGCACTGTCCTTTTCAATATGCTTACGGTATTCATTAAAAGTTGTAGCACCTATAACCTGTATTTCTCCTCTTGACAATGCCGGCTTTAAAATATTCGCCGCATTCATCGAACCTTCACTGTCTCCTGTTCCGACAAGAGAATGTACCTCATCGATGAACAAAATTATATTTCCCTCGGCTTTTACTTCATCTATAAGTCCCTTAATACGGCTTTCGAACTGTCCTCTGAATTGTGTTCCGGCAACAAGTGCGGTCATATCAAGCAGGAATATTTCCTTATCCATAAGCTTTGCAGGAACTTCACCAAGAATAATTTTTTGTGCCAGTCCCTCGGCAATTGCAGTTTTACCCACACCGGGTTCACCAATAAGGCAAGGGTTATTTTTGCTTCGACGTGACAATATTTGTATAACACGATAAAGCTCACGGTCTCTTCCGATTATGCGGTCAAGCTCTCCGAGCCTTGCTTTTCCCGTTAAATCCGTACAATAAAGTCCAAGATATCTTCTCTTTTTATTCTTCTTTTTTTCTTCCTTTTTAACCTTTTTTTCAGCGTCTTTAGATGAAGAAACATTTTCTTCTAATGCATCAGACTTCTGATTACCAAATATCTGGCTTATTATATTCGGGAATGTGGCGGCTCCGCCAAGTTCAAATCCATCTTCCGAGTCCATATCCATATCTTCAGGATTTATTCCGAACATATTCATCATTTCCTCGGAAACCGATTCTAAATCTTCATCAGAAATATTCATTTTATCAATCATGTCGGTAACAGGCTTTATATTTAATTCCTTGGCACATTGGAGACAAAGACCCTCCGGCGTACTTTTGTCTCCATCCATTCTTGTAATAAAGACTACCGCAGGACGCTTTTTACAGCGTGAGCAGACTGGTTGTTGCATATAATTATTTTTCTCCTTCAAATTTTTCGGTGTCTGTGTTATATTCTCCGGACCGTATTGCCTTGAATATACCATAATATTGCCACAGTGCCAACACCATAAGCACACAGCAAATCATTGACATTATCCACATAATCGACGATGGCATTAAAAATTTGCCATATGTGATTTTGGAGATGATATCGCAGATTATTACTATAAAAAGTACTGTATAAAGTACAAAAGTTGAAAGCTTTCCAAAAAACTTTGACTCGCACGGACGTGACCCTTTTCCCAAAAGAGATATTGCTCCAATTAACATGAGCAGCTCCTTGAACACCAAGATTCCCAGCATAATTTTAATCTGGTAATGCTGAATGGCTATAACAAATACAACCGATGCCATTGTCAGCTTATCAGCCAAAGGATCAAGAATCTTTCCAAGATTTGATATTTGATTAAACTTTCTTGCTATTAACCCGTCAAGCATGTCAGTAATTCCCGAAATCATGAGTATTATTGACGCAGCAACATAATTCCCGCTTATATAGTTTATAAGAATAAACGGAATTACAGCTATTCTTAATACCGACAGTAAATTTGGAATTGTTAAATCCTGTTTTTTCATATTTCCTCTTATAGATTATTATCCAATATATATGTTTAATGTTTTAGTAATAAAGCCATATATTATAGAATTGTCACGAGAGTCCGAAGTTATTCCAATAAATCCATCCGGCATAATATTTAACAAAGAATT
>CABUCT010000034.1 GCA_902490145.1 uncultured Oscillospiraceae bacterium | reverse complement strand
GGATCTTCTGTCTATTAAAGCCGTATTTTTCCGTCCTGATGAGCCGTTCACATGGGCAAGCGGAATAAAAAGTCCGGTTTACTGCGACAATCGCCTGACTCTGACCGCACCACAAGTGAGAAACGATGTTGAAAACGCTTTGGCTGAAACCGTAAAGTCTGAATACCCCGACGTTGAGGTTCTTATGGGAACATCCACCGCCGGTATCGCCCATGCTGCTATAACTGCACACATCCTCGGACTTCCCATGGGATATGTCCGCTCGGGTGCAAAGGATCACGGAAGAGGAAATCAAATTGAAGGAAAACTTGAAAAGGGCCAAAAGGTGGTCGTTGTTGAGGATCTGATTTCAACAGGCGGAAGCGTTATCGAAGTAGTAAATGTTCTTCGTGAAGCAGGGGCAGAGGTTCTCGGAGTTGTCAGCATTTTCACCTATGGCATGAAAAAAGGGCTTGAGCGTTTAAAGAACGCCGATGTTAAAAATATCAGCCTTACAAATTTCGACACCATTGCCACCATTGCTGCCGAAGAAAATTATATAAAACCCGAAGATGTAAAACGTTTGATTGCTTTCCGCAACAATCCGTCGGATGAAAGCTGGATCACGGAGGGAACAAAATGAGAAGTCTGATCGATATACTGGATCTGTCATCCGAAGAAATCGAAGAGCTGATAGCTACGGCAAACGATATCATCGCTCATCCTGAAAATTACAGAGAAAAATGCCGCTATAAAAAGCTTGCAACCCTTTTCTTTGAACCGTCTACCCGCACCCGCCTTTCCTTTGAAGCCGCAATGATGGAACTTGGAGGAAATGTGCTTGGATTTTCCGAAGCGGCGTCAAGCTCGTCAGCAAAAGGTGAAAGCGTGTCCGATACCGTGGCGGTCGTAAGCGGCTATGCCGACATTATCGCTATGCGTCATCCAAAGGAAGGTGCTCCGCTTGTTGCATCAATGAGAAGCGAAGTTCCGATCATCAATGCCGGTGACGGCGGTCACAATCATCCAACTCAAACCCTCACTGACCTTTTGACCATAAAGCGTGAAAAGGGCAAATTTGAAAATCTCACAATTGGTTTTTGCGGTGACCTTAAATTCGGAAGAACGGTGCATTCGCTCATTGCCGCAATGTCAAGATACAGCGGCGTTAAATTCGTTCTCATCTCTCCGGAAGAACTTAAGCTTCCAAGCTATGTCAAGGATGCACACATCAAGTCGAAAGGACTTTCTTATACTCAGACTGATTCGCTTGAAGAAGCCATGCCTGATCTTGACGTACTTTATATGACCAGGGTTCAAAAGGAACGCTTCTTTAATGAAGAGGATTATTTAAGGCTTAAAGACAGCTATATTTTGACACCCGACAAGCTTAAAACCGCAAAAGACGACATGATAATTTTGCATCCTCTTCCAAGGGTAAACGAAATTTCTACTGCAGTTGACAGTGATAAAAGAGCCTGTTATTTCAAACAGGCGAAAAACGGAAAATTTATTCGCATGGCACTTATTTTAAAGTTATTGGAGGTGGAATAAATTGCGTGTTGATTCTATGAAAAACGGTATTGTTATCGACCATATCGCCTGCGGAAAGGCTATGCAGATTTACGGATTACTTTCTTTGGACAATTTGGAATGCTCGGTCGCACTTCTTCGCAATGTTCCAAGTAAAAAAACCGGCAAAAAAGATATTATCAAAATCGACCGCGATATAGATATTGATTTTGATGTACTTGGCTTCATCAGCCCCAACATCACAATAGACATCATTAAAAACGGCGAAGTTGTGGAAAAAAAGCATATTGATCTTCCTGAAACGCTGACCGATATCCTCACCTGCAAAAACCCCCGCTGCATTACGTCCACCGAACAGGATATACATCATATTTTCAAGCTGACCGATCGGGAAAAGGGCATTTATCGTTGTATATACTGCGATACCAAAGCTTAATTTAAATCAGTATTTAAAACATAAAATCCCGCAGAACAGATCTTTCTGCGGGATTCCTTTTATAGTAAGAATTTATTAAGCAAAATTTTCTCAGATGCCATCATATTCACCGTGCGTAGAGCTTCCCTACAATAAAGTTAAGTGCTCCCGACGGCAGAAGTTTTGCCAAAATTGTTATAAATTTATAATCAGCCCGAATCGCATACAATGGCTTCACCCTTTTTTTGAGTGAAATTTTGGCTATATATTCTCCCGCCTTTTCGGGCGACATTCCGTTTTGCTCATCATGTTCCATTTTTTGAACTGAGCGACCGATTCTGCCGTTGTAAATATCATCTCCAAAGAGCTGTTTTTCTCTGGCTTTAGTAAAATTAGTTTTTATATCTCCGGGCATAACGGCACAAACCGAGATCCCAAATGGCTTTACCTCAATTTGCAGTGCCATGGAATAGGCGTTGATCGCCGCCTTTGAAGCAGAATAAAAGGCCTGAAACGGAATTGGAACAGCGGCCGCTACCGAAGAAATGTTTACGATCCTGCCTCCGGATTCACGCATAACGGGGATAACATATCGGCACACATTTGCACAGCCCAAAAAGTTAACCTTCATTTGCTTTTCTGCCGCTTCTTGTTCTGTAAATTCGGCACAGCCTGAAATTCCGAACCCTGCATTATTTATCAAAACATCAATTCTTCCCTCGTTTGAAATAACTGTATCTACTGCTGTTTTGATTTCACTCGGCTTTGTCACATCGCCGGTAATATGATGAATATTCTCATAAGAGGAAGGTTTGCGGCTCATTTCATAAACAGTGCATCCCTTTTGAGACAATGCTTTTGCAGCGGCAAGCCCGATTCCCGAACTCCCGCCTGTAATAAATACTATTTTATGCATAAAAACAACGACCTTCGCTTTATTAATATTTCGCAAGGGTTATTGTATCACACCATAAAAAGTTTGTCTATAAATTAGTATCACACAAGAATTATCTGTTTTTATAAGCGATAAAATCAGGATACAAGCTTGTAAAACCGGAAAGTTCGTCATTTTAATTATAATGGTGCTATTTTAAGTTTTCCTTGAAAAACGTTTGAAGTCTATCAAATGGAATTATATCTAATCTATCATACAAATCTGTATGAACCGCATCCGGTATTATTAATAATTCTTTATTATCTCCTTTAAGCTTTTTAAAAGCGTCTTTACTAAAATAACATGAATGAGCTTTCTGACCGTGAATAATTAATACCGCATTTCTTATTTCGTGGCTAAATGTAAGCTGCGGTGTGTTAATAAAAGATAATGCAGACGTCATATTCCACCCGCCGTTAGAATTTAAGCTTCTTTCATGGTATCCTCTGTTTGTTTTATAGTAATCATAATAATCTTTAACATAAAACGGGGCATCATCCGGAAGTGGATCTACAACACCTCCTCCTAATTTATATTCACCGTTTTTATAATCTTCTGTTCTCTGAGCATTTAACGATTCCTTTAGTTTGTATAGTTCTTCCTCATTTAAACTGTCAAAATATCCTTTGTGATTAACCCTGCTCATATCATACATCGTTGAGGCAACCGTTGCTTTTATGCGGGTATCAATAGATGAAACATTAAGAGCAAGACCGCCCCAACCGCAAATTCCGATAATGCCTATTTTATTTTCATCGACGTTTTCAAGCGTTGAAAGGAAATCGACCGATGCCTGAAAATCTTCAGTATTAATATCGGGCGATGCCACATAACGGGGAGTTCCTCCGCTTTCTCCGGTGAATGATGGATCAAAAGCAAGAGTTATAAAGCCTTTCTCAGCCATGGTTTGAGCATAAAGACCACTGGCTTGTTCTTTTACCGCTCCAAACGGACCGCAAACCGAAATTGCGGGCAACTTTCCGAAGCTGTTTTTAGGTTCATAAAGATCTCCTGCAAGCGTTATCCCAAATCGATTATGGAATACTACCTTTCTATGTTTAACTTTTTCACTTTTTGGAAATGTTTTATCCCAGACACTCACAAGTTTTAAATTTTCATTCATGGTTTAGTCCTCCTTGACATGCTTCATTTTATTGTGTTAATATAATTATAACACCTAAACTTAACTTTAGGTCAATATGTGATTTTGAATTATTTATAAGTTTTTTGGAGGTATAAAATGTATTCTATCGGTGAAGTATCAGAAATGTTTAATTTGTCTGTGCCGACATTAAGGTATTATGATAAAGAAGGTCTTCTGATTACTTTGGAAAGAGACAAATCAGGTGTCAGAAAATTTAATGATCAAACTATTGAAGCACTGAGGCTGATTGAATGTTTAAAAAAATCCGGTATGCAAATAAAAGATATAAAAGAATTTATGCACTGGTGTACTTTGGGAGACAAAACGATTTCCAAAAGAAAAGATATGTTTTTTAAACAAAAAGAAAATATTGAGTCTGAAATAAGCAAATTACAAAAGGCGTTGGATATGATTAAATACAAATGCTGGTATTATAGTGAGGCAGAAAAAGACGGCAATGAAACAAGAGTTAAAAATACTGATCCAAGTGGGCTTCCCGCCGATGTTAAAAAGTCTTACGATAATGCACATCGCTGATCTGCGTTATTTATAAAATCCCGGCATTAACATTGGTCTGCCCCGGAACTTACCTGATATATTCCGTCGGGCTATCTGCATAAAACGAGTTTTGACAGGCAGCCAATTTAAAATAAAAACCTAATCTTATTATAGCTCTTGACTTTGATATGGATAATAGGGTTATAATATATTTATATTTTGAAATTTTTCAATATGAAATTATAAGCAATGAAGTTTACGTTCACTTTGATTTTCATTTCGTGAATGCTTCTGACAAATTGATTATCGGCAGTTTTCAGGGGAAAGCTATAATACAAAATAACATCGGTAACAGGAGCAGATAAAAAATGGATACACTCAAAACAGATTGTCCGTGCAAACGACTGAAGTGTGAACGGCACGGAAATTGCAAGGCTTGCAAGGAACATCATCATTTGCCCCAAAGCAAGTACCTTACAACCTGCGAAAGGCTGAAATTAAAAGAAGAACAAAAAAGTAAGAAAAATATTAAAAACCAAAATTCTTAAAATCATTCTCTGATATTTATTAAACAGGAGAATCAAATTATGTACAAGATATTTATTGTGGAAGATGACAAGGGGATTGCAGACGAGATTACCAAAAAAGCGAAAACATGGGACATGGAAACGTGCTGTGTTACAAACTTTCTAAAGGTAATAGAGTCATTCTTGGAATATGATCCTCATCTTGTTTTGATGGATATTTCCCTTCCGTTTTTTAACGGCTATCATTGGTGTCAGGAAATACGCAGAATTTCAAGCGTGCCGATTATTTTTATTTCCTCAGCGTCAGATAATATGAATATAGTAATGGCCATGAATATGGGGGCGGATGATTTTATCGCCAAACCCTTTGACATTAATGTTCTGGTCGCTAAAATACAGGCACTTCTCCGCCGCACTTATGATTTCGCCTCAAGCATGCCTGTTATTGAACATCGAGGTGCACTTTTAAACACAGGCGACGGAACATTTATATTTCACGGAAATCAGCTTGATCTTTCCAAAAATGAATACCGTATCTTACTGACTTTGATGCAGAATAAAGGCAGCGTTGTAAGCCGGGAGAAGCTTATGGAAACGCTTTGGCAGTCTGATAATTTTATTGATGAGAACACACTCACTGTAAATGTAAACCGTTTACGCAAAAAGCTTGATTCGGCGGGTCTTGAAGATTTTATTAAAACCAAATTCGGAGTCGGCTATCTTGTTAAATAGGAAGTGAAAAAATGCGTTTTTTTATTACATATATAAAACAGCATATATGGCGGCTATTACTGCTATTTATGTGTTGCATCATATTTTGTGTAATCTTCATGCTTTATCATCTTCCGATAAAAGCGGTTTTATATCCCACAGGGTTATGTTTAATATTGATTTCGGGATTTTCGGCATTCGATTATGTTTATCAGTACAAAAAGCATAAAGAGCTTTCAAGGCTTATGTCTTTGCCCGATGACCTCCCCGAATCACTTCTTTGCTATACGACGATAAACGATCGCGACTACCACGCTATTATAAATCTTCTTATAGAACGCGAGCAAAATCTTCAAACCAAAACTAACGGCAAAATGTCGGACATGATCGACTATTATACCACTTGGGTGCATCAAATCAAAACTCCGATCGCATCTATGAAACTAACACTGCAAAATGAGGACAGCGTGCTTTCAAGGAAACTGTCGGATGACCTGTTCCGAATTGAACAATATGTGGAAATGGTCCTGACCTATTTGCGTTTGGACTCTGATTCGACCGATTATGTTTTCAAGGAATATGAGCTTGACAGCATTATAAAAGCTTCTCTCAGAAAATTTGCGGGGCAATTTATAGGAAAAGGTATTAAGCTTAATTACACGCCGATAAATAAAAAAATCGTTACCGATGATAAATGGCTTACCTTTGTGATTGAACAGATAATTTCCAATGCATTGAAATACACTGTTTCAGGCAGCGTCACCATTGAAATGGAAAATCCGGAAACTCTTTGTATCAAAGACACCGGTATCGGTATTGCAAGTGAAGATCTTCCGCGTATTTTTGAAAAGGGGTATACCGGATATAACGGACGAAATGACAAAAAAGCCAGCGGACTCGGGCTTTATTTGTGCAGACGTATATGCAAGAATTTGGGTCACGGCATTTCTGCCCAATCGAGACCTGATTTCGGAACAACAATACGTATCTGCTTTTATCAGAAAAAAATCCGGCTTGATTAAATGTTTTAAAAAGGCATAATATATCTAATGAGTATAATTTAGGTGCAGAAGTTGGCTTATCTAAGCAATAGCAGGAATTATACTGAGCAAGGTAATATTAATTAAAACAAATATTTCGCCCATATCAATGAACTGTTGAACCAAGACTGGAAAGTTGTTCATTTAACACGCAATGTGCTTGAAATTGATGACAGTAACACCCAGGCAAGCAAAGAAACTTTTGTTTTGCTTAAAAAACCCGAAGATGACAAATAATTTGCCGCGTTTCTTTTGATGGATTATGCAGTATGCTTCTTGACCCAATCATTTTGGTTTTGAGGTTGTTTTTATACATTGATACTATGACCGCAAGTCTGAATCCTGTCCCTCCGACTATCGGGCAGGTACTATAAGGATTTGCCCATTTTTATATTTATTTTAAGAAGTTGCACGTTTGTGTGCGACTTTTTTCTTATTTCTCCCTACGGGAAGAAGAATACTTTATTCTTACTACTTGAAAAGGAGAAGAAATGAATGTACTATAAATGTAATACAGGAGCAGTTCTTGTACGGAAACGGTCAGATATGCCAATTTGGGTTAAATGGACACACCACTCCGAGGGCAAGACTACTTGCGAGGAATGTTTGATGCTTGATGGGTGTTGGTTTTTGAGAAGTAAAGCACCGAAGTGGCCGCATCATCTTTTTTGTTACTGTACTTTAGACCCGATAGATTATTCTATGGTTTTGATGAATACATCGGCATATAGCGATTACAGAAAATTCGATCCCTATCTGTTCAATACGAATGGAAATTACACACATACAAAAGAAAAGCTCTTTGCCCAATGGGGTTACACCATTGATGATGCATATTGGCTGCAGACAGAAATAGAAAGGCAGGCACGAGAAAAGTATATTGCCGGAGAGTATATACTCGGCAAATTGAATAATGATGGGCAACGAATCAGTATACGAATCGAAATTCCCAGGAAAGATGAAACAGGGACGACCTCTTTTTTATCCGGGTGGATGGTTCAATCAAATGGACAATTAAGACTGATTACGCCATATGGAGGTAAATAGAATGAAAATGATGGATTGTGTGGAAGTCATTGTTGAAAAGAAAGCATATGTACAAGATGGTGTGCATATGGGGATGCAGGGGTGGATCTGCATGGAACAATATCGAGATGGATATTGGTTAGTCAATTTCCCTCAATTAGGAGAGAATCCCGATATTGCTACTTTAGGGATCAAAGAGAAAGATTTGAAGCTGATTTCTGTAATGGATGCCGGCATAAATGAAAAAATCAAAGCTCAGTTTGAAAATTCTGAGAATGCTTCGGAAGAATCTGCTGATAAGCCAGATGATCTTTCCGGATATTTGATTTAACAGAAAAATATGCATCGGGAGACTACGAATTAGGTGTATTAAATAAGTATGGTCAGAGGATTGACATAAGAATTGAAATTCCCAGAAAAGATGGAACTGGCAATGTCTCTTTCATAACAGGATGAACCGTATACCCCAACGGACAATTAAAACTTAATACGCCATATGGAGGTAAATAACATGAAGGAAATGGATTGTGTTGAAGTAACAATTGAGAAAGAACAATATGCCAAGCATGGAGTACACCGAGGCATGCAAGGATGGATTTGCGACCCCCGCAGTATCGACGGGACTTGGTTGATAAATTTTCCGCAGTATGGTGAAAAGGATGATATTGCTACAATTGCAGTTAAAGAGAAGGATTTACTTTTGCTGCCCAATGGGATGGATGCCGGCATAAATGAAAAAATCAAAGCTCAGTTTGAAAATTTCGAGAATGATTCGGAAAAGTCTGCTGATAAACCAGATGACCTTTCCGAATATTTGATTTAACAGATAAATACTTCATCTTTGCAGCTTTAAAAACGTCTGTATGACTTACTTCTCTGAAACCCGATATTACACTATGATCACGTCTGAACGAGTTACGCTCGTTCCTTCTGTTCCGCAAAAGTCGTGCTGCACCTTATAGTATGCTTCTGCCCCCAGTTATTTTGGATTTGAAATTTTTTTATACATTAATACTATGGCCGCAGACGGCATTTCTTAGTATCATTATAAAAATCCCGAAGCAGCAAGATTTTATATGATAGCTTATTGTTTTTTAATACATGGTATGGAATGTCGTTCATAGATTTATCCTTTGACGGGTTATTGATTTTATAAAAGATAGCATCTATAAATCTTTTAAAGCCTTGTTTTTTATAGCGAAATCCAGGCACTGATTTATGAGTTCATTCCTGCTTATATTGATTTTGCTTGCTATTCTATCAAGTTCTTCTACCCTATAATCCTCAAGTCTTATTGTTATAACTATTTTTTCACTTTTTATCGGATGAAATCTTTTCATGTCGTCGCCCCTCTTTTCACTACATACATTATAATCTTTTGGCGATATTAATCATATGTTCAAAATTTAAATACGTATTGTAGTCTTTTTATGATGGTAATAATGTATTCGAAATTTAAATACAGGCCATTGACTTGAAGTATTATCGGTTAAAGATATTTTACACCTAATTTCTATAAATGTTACCTGAGTTTGATATAATGGATACCCGTATCATGGATATTTATTGATTATTCAAAAGAGGCTATATACTTTAAACTATTTTATTTCTGATTTTTGCAATTGAGGGGTTACAGCGGGAGAAAAATTACACGTAATGTGTAGTTATTAAATTCCATTTGATCATGCAGAAGCATAGAATTAAAAATCCTGCCGAGAACATTCGACAGGGTTTTCGTTTTATATCGTCTATACTATTTAAAAACCGCAATAACAAAAATAATGCAGGAGATTTTCTCCTGCATTACTTATGAATTTTACTTAAAGCATAGCATTTAAGTTATCCCAATCGATATCTTTGTCGTCAATAAAACCGCTGTTCTCTGCTTCAAGAATATGCTTTGCTTCCTCGGAGGTTACTTTTGTAAAATCAGGATCCCACGCAAGTACGAGTTTTTTAATAAACTCATAAGCAAAGTGTTTATCGTCTTCGGGCAAGATATCCATGAGTCTTGCTGCATCCCTTGCAATGTCAGACATAAACTCGCCTCCTTTTATTTATAAATATCTCCACGGTTTCCTATATCTATGATAAAAAGAATTTCAACATCTGCGTCTTTTCCGTATTTGTAAATAATACGCCAAGAGCCAACCCTGAGCCTTTTTCTGTTATCGGCATAACCCTGCATAAGCTTTATGTTTTTATCTTAACACATTATCGGATAAAGTAAATAATATAAATTGTAAATTTTATTAAGAATACTTGAT
>CABUCT010000033.1 GCA_902490145.1 uncultured Oscillospiraceae bacterium | reverse complement strand
TAAAAAACGGACACGCTTTTCTGTTCTGCACATTTTAAGGATTGCAAGTCAGCAGTCTTATAAATTTGCTTACTTGAATACAAATTTTATTCAAAATTTTTCACCTGAAAAGTTGGACTTAAAGTATGTGCACTATTAAATGGCAGCCATATATCGATACTGTTAAACAAACTTTTCACTATTTCGATGTGTGCACAAAAATGATTGTGTCGGCTAAACACAACGGACAAAGAAAGGAAATGGACTTCATGAATACACATGAGCTTTATAATTTGTGGCTTAAAAGTGCTGTTGACGATCCCGACCTTTGCAAAGAACTTGAATCAATAGCAGAAAATGAAGAAGAAATCTATGATCGCTTTTACCGTGAGCTTGAATTTGGCACTGCCGGTCTTCGCGGTGTAATCGGTGCGGGTACAAACCGTATGAATGTTTATACCGTAAGAAAGGCTACTCAAGGACTTGCTGAATATGTGCTTTCGGTTAACGGAAAAAGTGTTGCTATCGCTTATGACAGCCGTATAAAATCAACCTATTTTGCCGAAGAAGCTGCCAGAGTGCTTGCAGCAAACGGTATTAAAGTTTACATTTATCGCGAACTTATGCCTACTCCCATGCTTTCTTATGCTGTAAGAAAACTGAAATGTACTTCCGGAATTGTTATCACAGCCAGTCATAACCCCGCTAAATATAACGGATACAAAGCATATGGACCCGACGGAGCACAGCTGAGTGTTGAAAACAGCGAAAAGGTATTATCATTTGTTGATAAAGTGGATATGTTCGGCGGTGCAAAACTCTGTAATTTTAATGAAGCTGTAAAAGACGGTAAAATTGAATATATTTCAGATGATCTCATTAATAAATATCTTGATACTGTTGCATCTCGCTCGGTTGAAAAAGTAACCACAGATTTAAGCGTTATTTATACTCCTCTGAACGGAACGGGTAACAAACCGGTGCGGTCAATTCTTAAACGTATCGGAATTGACAACGTAACAGTTGTCCCGGAACAGGAATATCCAGACGGCAATTTCCCCACTGCTCCTTTCCCCAACCCTGAAATCCGTCAGGCATTTGAATGTGCAATCAAACTTTCTGAAAAAATCAATGCCGATCTGCTCCTTGCAACCGATCCTGACTGCGATCGTGTTGGTATTGCTGTTAAGACAAACGACGGATACACACTTATGAGCGGTAATGAAGTCGGTGCATTGCTTCTAAACTATGTTCTTTCACGCCGAAAAGCTAATGGTACTCTCCCTGAAAATCCTGTAGCTGTAAAAACCATTGTTTCAACTCCTCTTGCTGATAAAATAGCTGCAAAATATGGTTGTCAACTGATCAGCGTTTTGACCGGATTCAAATATATCGGCGAACAGGCCGGTATACTCGAAGCAAAGGGAGAAGAAGAGCGATTTGTATTTGGTTTTGAAGAAAGCTATGGATATCTTGCAGGTGCATATGTGCGTGATAAAGATGCTGTAGTTGCTTCAATGCTTATTTGTGAAATGGCAGCCTACTATAAATCAATCGGAAAAATTTTGCCCGAAGTTTTAGAAGAAATTTATGATGAACACGGTATGGTTTTCACCTCTCAAAACAGTTTCACATTTGAAGGCGCTTCGGGAATGAAAAAAATGGCTTCTATTATGGATAACCTTCGTGCTGATCCCCCTTCAAAAATCGGTGATAACATTGTTCTCACTGTAAGCGATTTTAAATCGTCCGAAAAGCTTGATACACAAAGCGGAGATAAATCAGCAATTACTTTGCCAAAGTCAAATGTTTTGTATTATGATCTTGACAAAGATGGTTCAAACATGATCATTCGTCCATCAGGCACTGAACCCAAAATCAAGGTTTATATCACCTCTGTTGCTCCTGAAAAAGAACTTGCAAAAACTAATGCTGATAAATGGCTTTCTGACATTTCCAAAAGATTTGAATAGATAAGTTTGATATAACAAATATAAAACCGATAAATATATCAAGATATAATTAATTCTAAAATTTAGTTTATGGGTCTGTTTTAGAAATAAAATATTGAAAAGGATCATAGTTTTTAATGCTGTGATCCTTTTTTATTTTGAAAATTCGTTTAAGTCAAACATCGTTTCTGCTTCAAATCAAGACTTATCTTAATTTTAATTGCAAACTTCATAATTATAACTTTCGAAAATTGGCAATAAACTTCTTGTCTTATTGCCAAAATCTCTTAATTTTACAAAATTTTAAGCATAAAAAAGACCTTGCAAAATTGCTTCTACAAGGTCTAAATTTGATATTAAATTTTGCCTATTGGCTGATAAATGGTATTACCCATTAACAAATAACTGATTAGTTCTTGCTATCGTTAATAGCTGCCTGTGCTGCTGAGAGACGAGCAATCGGCACACGGAAAGGCGAGCAAGAAACATAATCAAGTCCTATCTTATGGCAGAACTCGATTGAAGACGGATCTCCGCCATGTTCACCACAGATTCCGCAGTGCATGGTTGGACGAACCTTTTTACCAAGATCAACAGCCATTTCCATGAGCTTGCCGACACCGGTCTGATCAAGTTTTGCAAAAGGATCGTTCTCATAAATTTTGCTATCATAGTAAGAACCAAGGAATTTAGAAGCATCGTCACGGCTGAATCCAAAGGTCATCTGAGTAAGATCGTTAGTTCCGAAGCAGAAGAACTCAGCTTCTGTTGCGATCTGATCTGCAGTGAGAGCAGCTCTTGGAATTTCGATCATAGTACCAACTTCATATTTAAGATCGCTGCCTGCTGCTTTGATTTCTGGATCAGCAGTTTCAACAACAATGTCTTTAACAAACTTAAGCTCTTTGACATCGCCAACCAATGGAATCATGATCTCGGGAACAATGTTCCAATCAGCATGAGCTTTCTTAACATTGATAGCTGCACGAATAACAGCTTTGGTCTGCATTTTTGCGATTTCAGGATAGGTCACGGTAAGACGACATCCGCGGTGACCCATCATCGGATTGAACTCATGGAGAGACGCAATAATAGCTTTGATGGTTTCAACGCTCTTACCCTGAGCTTTTGCGAGAAGAGCAATATCTTCTTCCTCAGTAGGAACAAACTCATGAAGAGGGGGATCAAGGAAGCGGATAGTTACGGGGCAGCCTTCGAGAGCTTCGTAAAGAGCCTCAAAATCTCCCTGCTGATAAGGCATGATCTTATCAAGAGCAGCTTCTCTTTCTTCAACAGTATCTGCACAGATCATCTCACGGAAAGCAGCAATTCTTTCCTCTTCGAAGAACATATGCTCTGTACGGCAAAGACCAATACCTTCTGCACCAAGTTCTCTTGCCTTCTTTGCATCTGCAGGAGTGTCAGCATTTGTACGAACTTTGAGAGTTCTGAATTCATCTGCCCAAGCCATAATACGACCAAATTCGCCTGCAATTTCTGCATCAACTGTTGGAATAATGCCGTCATAAATATTACCGGTTGAGCCGTCAATAGAAATGAAGTCACCTTCGTGATAAGTTTTACCTGCAAGTTCAAACTTTTTATTATCTTCATCCATGATGATATCTCCGCATCCGGAAACACAGCAAGTTCCCATTCCGCGGGCAACAACAGCTGCGTGAGAAGTCATACCGCCGCGAACGGTAAGAATACCCTGAGATGCTTTCATTCCTGTGATATCTTCAGGAGAGGTTTCAAGACGAACAAGAACAACTTTCTCGCCCTTTTCATTCCAAGCAACTGCATCATCAGCAGTAAATACTACTTTACCGCAAGCAGCTCCAGGAGATGCACCGAGACCCTTACCTGCAGGAGTTGCAGCTTTAAGAGCTTTTGCATCAAACTGGGGATGAAGAAGTGTGTCAAGATTACGTGGATCAATCATTGCAACTGCCTGTTTCTTGTCGATCATGCCCTCATCAACGAGGTCACAAGCGATTTTAAGAGCAGCTTTTGCAGTTCTCTTACCGTTACGAGTCTGAAGCATATAGAGTTTTTTATCTTCAATAGTGAACTCCATATCCTGCATATCTCTGTAATGATCTTCAAGTTTTGCACAGATCTCTACGAACTGGTCGTAAACAGCAGGCATAACTTCTTTAAGCTTTGCGATAGGCGAAGGAGTACGAACACCAGCAACAACATCCTCACCCTGTGCGTTCATAAGGAACTCACCCATGAGCTTTTTCTCTCCGGTTGCAGGATCTCTTGTGAAAGCAACGCCTGTACCAGAAGTGTCACCCATGTTACCGAATGCCATCATCTGTACGTTAACTGCGGTACCCCAAGAATAAGGAATATCATTGTCACGACGATAAACATTTGCACGGGGGTTATCCCATGAACGGAAAACTGCTTCAACAGCTCCCATGAGCTGTTCCTTAGGATCGGTCGGGAAATCCTTTCCGATCTTGGACTTGTACTCATCCTTGAACTGACCTGCAAGAACTGCAAGATCTTCAGCAGTGAGTTCAACATCCTGAGTAACACCTTTTTCGGCCTTCATCTTATCAATGAGTTCCTCAAAATATTTTTTACCAACTTCCATAACAACGTCGGAATACATCTGAATAAATCTTCTGTAGCAATCCCAAGCCCAACGAGCATTTCCGGACTTCTTTGCCATAACTTCAACAACATCTTCGTTGAGTCCGAGATTAAGGATTGTATCCATCATACCTGGCATTGATGCACGTGCACCTGAACGAACAGAAACAAGAAGAGGATTCTCTTTGTCGCCGAATTTTTTGCCGGTGATTCCTTCCATTTTGTCGATGTACTCCATGATCTGTGCCTGGATTTCATCGTTAATCTTTCTACCATCCTCATAATACTGTGTGCAGGCCTCGGTAGAAATTGTGAATCCCTGCGGAACCGGAAGACCGAGGTTGGTCATCTCAGCAAGGTTTGCACCTTTACCGCCGAGAAGCTCACGCATTTTTGCGTTGCCCTCTGAGAATAAGTAAACATACTTTTTGCTCATGTTAACATAACTTCCTCTCTAATATTTTATTTCATCCGAATGAAGCAAATTTGCATCAGACTGACGGTATTTACTAAAAACTGCAACCTAGAAGATCATTTTTTTACAGTTTCAAAATGCATTATACCAAAAATAAAACCTAAATACTACCCCTTTCATGATAAAAAATCAGACCGGTTATTTAATAAAATTAGTATAAAATAACTATTTATTGTCATTTTAAAAATTTTCCCCTTGAAAAAAAGTATAATTGCTGTACAATATAATCGTGTCAAATTATATTAAATTTTTGGGACTCAGATAATTTTTGGGGGTTAAAAAATGAATTTCCACGGTAAGGATATTAAAATTTTCTCAGCAAATTCAAACCGTAAAGTGGCACAAAGCATCGCAGAATCGCTCGGTCTCAGACTCAGCAATTCAGAAGTACGCACCTTCAGCGACGGAGAAATTTCCGTTTCTATTAATGAAACTGTCCGCGGTTCCGATGTTTTTATTGTTCAGTCCACTTGTGCTCCGGTTAATGACCATCTTATGGAAATGCTCATCATGATTGATGCAATGAAGAGAGCTTCTGCTGCACGTATCACTGCGGTTATTCCGTATTTCGGATATGCAAGGCAGGATAGAAAGGCTAAGGCTCATGATCCCATTTCCGCCAAGCTTGTTGCTGACCTTATCACTGCTTCCGGTGCAGACCGTATTTTGACTATGGATCTTCACGCAGCTCAAATTCAAGGTTTTTTCAACATTCCGGTAGACCATTTGTTGGGTGTTCCCCTTCTTGCTCCTTACTTTGTGGAAAAGTTCAATCATGACGATTTGGTTGTTGTTTCTCCCGACCTCGGTTCGGTTACTCGTGCAAGGAATTTTTCACATCGCCTTGACGCTCCGCTTGCTATCGTTGACAAACGTCGCCAGCGTGCAAATGTTTGTGAAGTTATGAACATAATCGGTGATGTTAAGGATAAAACCGTTATATTGGTTGACGATATGGTAGATACTGCCGGAACTCTCTGCAACGCTGCTGTTGCTGTTCAGGAAATCGGCGGTGCAAAAGATGTTTATGCCTGTGCTACTCACGGTGTTCTTTCCGGACCCGCCATTGAACGTATACAAAACAGTCCAATCAAAGAGCTTGTATTCCTCGATACCGTTCCGCTTACTGAAGAAAAAAATATAGACAAAATCAAGATGCTTCCTGTTGCTCCTACATTTGCAGAAGCCATTGAACGTATTTACGAGGACAAGCCTCTCGGAACAATGTTCTCTAACTGATTATGATCTTTAAAAACGATAAAAAATCTGGTAATACTCCGTCTTTTGTTATAGTAGGTCTTGGAAATCCAGGTGCCAAATATGAGCTTACAAGACATAATGTCGGATTCATGTTTATTGACCGGCTCGCTCAACGTATGGATGCCGATGTCAAACAGTTAAAATTTAAATCTCTTTATAGAAGTATTAATATCGATGGTGTGAAGGTACTTATTGTTAAACCTCAAACCTTTATGAATAATTCCGGAGAAGCCGTGCGTGATATACTTAATTTTTATAAAATTCCTCCCGAAAACCTTATTGTTGTTTTTGATGATGTTTCTCTTGATGTTGGAAAACTTCGTATTAGAAAAAAAGGTTCTGACGGAGGTCACAACGGAATTAAATCTATTATATATCAATTAGCAAGTGCCAACTTTCCAAGAATAAAAATCGGCATTGGACCAAAGCCTTATCCGGATATGGATCTTGCAGATTTTGTTTTGGGGAAAATCAAAGGTGAAGAAGAAATAAAACTTGCCAACGCTATTGACAATGCAGTGGACGCAGTTCAGCTTATGCTAAACGGAGAAACTGACAAGGCCATGAACAAATTTAATTGACCGCTTGTTAATCAAAAAACACTTTGTGAAGTAACAGTATCACAAAGTGTTTTTAATTTAAAATTCAAACGAAAATATACCTTTCAATTAAAAATCCCGAACGACTTGATCATTCGGGATTTTTATTACTTATATAACTTATGCTTAATAAGAAAATCTTTAAGCTTACTCTTTTTATCGGGAACTCCGTATTTTTTCACAACATATTCGAAGCCATTCTTAAAATAATCATTCCACATTTTTTCACGATTAGCAGAAAGCTTACTTGGATGACGAAGATTCTGATGCGGACATTTCTCAATAGGCATGGGAATTACTTCAAGCTTATCCTTAACAGAATCAAAAGCCTTTATTCCCTTTTCGGAGTTTAAAAGTATTAATGATACTCCTTTCTTATCATCAAATTGCGGCTTATACTGTTTGATTCCCCAGGCATCAGCAAGCGTTAAATCCGCCACTCTCGGAACCCTTGCAAACTGACAATTGCCGCATCCTGAACGAATTATCAAATGCTTATAAAAAAGAATTCTCAGTTTATTATCAGTATATTTCTTCCCATTGATAACAAAAGTTTCAAAATGAGCCTGCCAACCGTATTCCTTATCTCTGAAGCTGACTTTTTCTATTTTCCCACCATATTTCTTTTCATAAAAATTGATATAATCCTTATAAAAACGCGGGGATGGAACACCGTGGCAAACTAAATCCGCTGTAATTAAATTTTCACTGTCAGACAAGCTTCCCAAAAAATTAAGGAGTCCCGCAACTTGACAAGGCGTTCCGCTGAAAAACACTTTTTTATTATTTTGCAAGTGTTCCTTAACCTTTGGATACACACCTGAAGTATTACTTTGTGTATACTTTACACCCTGAAGATCCTGTAAATCTTCTATTTTTGAAATGCACTTGTGCTCTACTGTATTATCTTTTCCAAACCCTGCACCAAAAACAAATCCGCCTTGTTTAAGCACATCGGCCGCTATTGCGGCAAACACTCCACCCGAACGGCTTACCGAACGAACTTTATCATCACGGTGTTTAACAGCAAAAGTTTTTGGAGAAGACGACTTGTCTTTTGGCAAAACTCTGTATGGGCATACGGTTTTGCACTTTCCGCAGTCAATGCACTTTTCTCCATCCACTGAAGGATAATCAAAACCTTCCTCATCAGGCTTCATTGTGATAGCACCCTTTGGGCATATGCTTTCACACGCTGCACATCCGCAGCAACCATATTTACTTTCAAGTAAATCTATCATCTTTTTATCACCATTCTTTTCACTCTTGTAAACAATGACATTAACACGTTCTTACTAAACAAAAGGGAAATAACAAGTGCAAACACACCAGAGATAACAGTAACAATTGCAGCAAAAGCTATCCACATGAGCCAACTTGAAATATTTACATGTGATATAATCGTAAACCCGGCAGTCACAGACAATGCAATTGTTAAAAACATTAACGAATAATTCTTTACAGGCTTTAAGACCGAAGAAAATGTTACATGTCTCGGTCCATATATCATCATATCAATATCTCTATAAAGATTTGAAATACAAGATCCAAGAATAATGCCCTGTATCTTCCATCCCGGAGGTGCAATAATGCCAAAGAGGATCGAAAAACCTATCAGCATTATACCTTGTGCCGCAACACGCCAACGCGTTTCACGATAGTGTCCCGCAGCTGATATAAGTGCGGTGGCCGGTGTTTTCATATTATATAAAACACCATTTACCGAAGAGAAAATCATTATGGAAACAGATGTATAATCTATCCCTTCAGGATTTCCTACCGTATATAGCCTTACAAACGAAATAAGCATGACGGCTGCAATGCTGTAAAGTATACCTATCATTTGAAGATAGGCATATTCAAATTCATTATAAGACTTGCGAAGAGTATCATATTCTTTCTTTGCTATAAGTTCTCCAAAAGATGCCATTACACCACTTCGGAAAATACTGAGAATACTGCTCATTCCCATAATAACCATATTATATATAGAGAAAATACTTACCTCTATCATACTGGCGAAGAAGGTTGCAATAATGGTAGGAGCACCTGTCTGAAGCCCCTGCACAACCTGCCAAATCATTGCGTCCCAACGCTTATCAAGCGAAGAATTATCAGGAACTGAATTATAATTTATGTATTTATAATGGATTCGGCAATAAACGCTTAGAATAACCGTTCGAGCTATTAAAGACGTGATAGCTACAGCATAGACAATAAGGATATTTACTCTTAAATAAGACAATACAACAATGAATATAGTGTTTAAAATAATATATACCGCTGATGCAAAGGATACTACATAAGTCTTTTGGTCAGCTGTAAGTAGTGCACGATATTTTGCCAGCGAGAAAAAGTCCATAAATCCTTTTGCTCCCAAAAGGATAACTAATATCGCTATAGTAATACCACTGAATGATTGTACATGAACAGTAAAAGGATATATCACAGCCAGCAATGTTACAAGTCCAGCAAAAACAAAACCGGATTTATAGTAAAAAATCTTTGTTGCAGAAACAATGCTGTTTATTTTATTATAATCCTTATTCGCTAGCGGTGAATAAAGTGCAAAAACCGATGCACCCGAAAGTCCTGCTTCTACAATTGAAAAATATGAGATAAACTGCGTGATAGAAGAGACTAGACCGTTTGCCTCTGATCCGTAAAAATGTATAAGAAAATGCGGTGTAATAAAATTGGCTGCAATAAGAACTAACTGATAAAGTGCGGTTACACCGGAATTATATATAAAATTTTTCGTTCTGCTTTCACTCACTAATTATACCTCTCAGATATTCATTTGATTTTTGCCTCTCATATTTTATTATTTCTTCAACATGTTTATAGTCAACAGGTTTGTCTATTACCTGACTGACACCTTGAGATAAATCACGTTCAGGTATAGAAAGAAGAGAAAGCAAATTTTCTCCGCGTCCGTTTTTCCAGCCTTCATAACTATTCTCTGTTATGAATTGTTTTTCAAATATAACGGAGAATACTGCTCCATGGAAGGTATTTGTCATTACATATGAAGCATTTTTATATAAAGTAATAAATTCTTCCGGAGAAACAAATGAACGAAAATCTATACCGTGATATTTTGATTTCATTGCAGGCCTGTCACAGATCCAGATAATCTTCATATTGTTTTTTTCTTTTGCTATTTTCTGTGCTTCAAAAATAAGATTTTTAGGAATGGCAAGAGTATATATAAGAATATATTTTTCCGATTCCGGAGAACATACGGCAAGCTTACCCCAATCTTCCTTACTGAGCAAAAGAACCGGATCCACATTTACAGAAGCTTCTTTTCCGATAAGATCTTTAATAATATCCGAACCGCTTTTCTCTCGAACCGATATGTTATTAAATTCTTTTAACATTCGTGCGTATGTTTTTTTATATTTTTCGGGAAGCGAATCACTTCCGAATGAAGCCGCATATGAATTTTTCTTTTTGTTATCAAGAACAAAATCAAGCAAAAAAGTGGTATCGTTGCCGGTTATCTGTCCACGCCAGATTTGATCGCTTCCGGCAATAAAAGTATCAAAATCATCATTTGCATATATGATTTCATTTAACGAATATTCTTTTTCGCTTTTTATTAAATATTTTGAGGT
>CABUCT010000032.1 GCA_902490145.1 uncultured Oscillospiraceae bacterium | reverse complement strand
ACGCCTGGAAATTGCAGTAAAATCCAAGGCGTTTTTTCTTTTATATTATTTTTCTGAACAAACGGTTTGAATACCAAGCTCTTTAAGTTGTTCCGGATCCACCTCTGCGGGACAATCGGTCATAAGCTCACTTGCGTTTTGCACCTTCGGGAAGGCAGTAACTTCACGAAGCGTGTCACATTTGAGCATCTGCATAACCAGCCGATCAAGGCCGATACCCATTCCTCCGTGGGGAGGAGCACCGTATTTAAATGCTCCTGTGAGGAACCCGAATTTTTCTTCGGCTTCTTCTTGTGAAAGACCAAGCAGAGAAAACATGCGGTTCTGAAGTTCAGGATTTGTAATGCGTATAGATCCGCTTGCCAGTTCGACCCCGTTAAGCACAAGGTCATAGGCTTTTGCACGTACCTTTGCTTTATCGGTTTCAAGATAATCAAGACATTCATCCATTGGAGCTGTAAACGGATGATGCATGGCAACAAATTGCTCTGTTTCGTCATCCCAATCAAAGAACGGGAATTCAGTAATCCACAAAAGGTCATATCCATCGGGGATAATGTCGAGTTTATTTGCGACTGTAAGACGAAGTGCTCCAAGCACCGACAAAACAAGATTTGTATTTTTATCCGAAACGATGAAAATAACGTCGCCCTTTTCGGCTCCTGCCTTTTTAATGATAGAGTTCATTTCATCTTCGGTCATAAACTTTGCGAAAGATGAGGCAATGCCGTCGTCGGTGAGTCTTATCCATGCAAGACCTTTTGCTCCGATGCCTTTTGCATGCTCTGTAAGACGATCAATTTCTTTTCGGGAGTAGATATTGACAGCATTTTTTGCAGTAAATCCGCGTACTGTACCGTCGTCGTTTACAGCAGAGCTGAATACTGAAAATCCGCAATTTTTCACCTCATTGGTGAGATCAAAAATCTCCATGCCAAAACGGGTGTCGGGTTTGTCGCTTCCGAAGCGGTTCATAGCCTCAGCATAAGTAAGTCTCGGAAGAGGGAGACTTATATCAATATTAAGAGCATCTTTGAAAACACGTTTCATAAAACCTTCGCCGATAGCAATTACATCCTCAACATCCACAAATGACATTTCAAGATCGATTTGTGTAAATTCAGGCTGACGGTCGGCACGAAGATCCTCATCGCGGAAGCAGCGTGCGATTTGCATATAGCGGTCAAATCCCGCAACCATAGACAGCTGTTTATAAAGCTGTGGCGACTGAGGAAGTGCGTAAAAACGACCCTTATGAATGCGGCTTGGAACCAAGAAGTCTCTTGCTCCTTCCGGAGTCGACTTTATGAGCATAGGAGTTTCAATTTCAAGAAATCCGTTTTCATCGAAATAGTCTCTTGTAATTTTTGCGATTCGATGACGCATAAGAATGTTTTTCTGCAGGTCGGGACGTCGTAGGTCAAGATAACGGTATTTAAGACGAAGCTCTTCTTTAACATTTGAATTTTCCGCGATTTCGAACGGAGGGGTTTCGGAAAGCCCCAAAATTTTAAGTTCGTCGACTGCAATTTCAATTTCACCTGTTGGGATGTCTTTATTGATCGAAGAACGGCGGCGGACTGTACCTTTGGCAGCAAGAACATACTCTGATCTTGTCTCAAATGCTTTATTAAATATTTCGCGATCGGTCGAATCATCAAAAGCAAGCTGTACTATACCGGTACGGTCTCTTAAATCAATAAAAATAAGCTGTCCCAGATCTCTTTGACGCTGAACCCATCCGCAAACAGTAACGGTTTGTCCTTCATTTTCGGGTCTCAGTTCTCCGCAGTATACCGTGCGACGCATATTTCCGAGAAATTCAGTGTTAGGCATTTTCTTTCTTCCTTACTTTATATATTTTCAACGCTTTCCTGCATTGCGGCAAAAGAATCGTCGAGAGACAGGCTGTAAAATTCTTTGACAATATCTGAAAGTCCGATATCACGTTGTTCAGATGTATCCATATTTTTGAGTTTAGCTTTTCCTTCCGCCAGTTCGTTTTCGCCGAGAACAAGGGTGTATTTTGCACCCAGTTTCCCGGCATATTTCATTTGTGCTTTAAGTCCGCGGCCGTTGAGATCAGTAATGGCCGAAAATCCTTCGCGGCGAAGCAAAGAGCAATATTCGGCACATTTAAGTTCCGCAGATTTTCCCATGGGAGCGATATAAATGTCGGGGCGTCTTACTTGAGGGAACTCACATCCCTGTTTTTCCATGAGCATAAGAAGTCTTTCGATACCCATGCCGAATCCCAGAGATGGAAGTTCCGGGCCTCCCATTTCAGAGACAAGTCCGTCATATCTTCCTCCGGCACAAACTGTTCCCTGAGCTCCGATTTCGGTCGAAACAAATTCAAACACCGTTCGGGTGTAATAATCAAGACCTCGTACTATAGTAGGATTTATAACAAATTTTATTCCCATTTGAGAAAGTCGAGATTTAACTTCTTCAAAGTGTTCTTTGCACTCATCGCAAAGAAATTCAAGCATTTTCGGGGCGTTTTCGCCAATTTCGTGACAAATAGGCGATTTGCAGTCAAGAATACGCATGGGGTTTCTTTCAAGACGGTCTTTGCAGGTGTCACAAAGCTCACCTGCTCGATCGGAAAAATATGACTTAAGGGCGTCAAGATATTTTTGTCGGCAATTTGGACAACCAATGGAATTAAGCTGTAATTCAATGTTTTTAAGACCGAAACGCTCAAAAGCGTTATGAGCGATAGAAATTATTTCTGCATCAGCGGCGGGGGCGGGAGCACCGAAGCACTCAACACCGAACTGGTGAAATTCACGAAGTCTTCCTGCCTGGGGTTTTTCATAGCGGTAGCATGACAAAATATAACTTGCCTTTACAGGCAGAGCCTCGTTATGAAGCCCGTGCTCAAGCAGACAGCGAACAGCTCCTGCAGTTCCTTCGGGACGAAGCGTGATCGAGCGTCCGCCCTTATCATCAAATGTGTACATTTCTTTTTGAACAACGTCGGTGGTGTCTCCAACCGAACGCAAAAACAGTTCGGTATGTTCAAAAACAGGCACACGCATTTCGGAAAATCCAAAAAGTGCGGCGGTATTAAGCAATGTTTTTTCTATGTACTGCCATTTATAACTGTCACGAGGAAGAACATCCTGTGTTCCTCTTATTGCGGTTTGAATTTTGGCCATATTTATTCCTCCGAGAGTTTTATAAGTTCGAGTTTTATTTGTTCGGCACGGAATTTTAAATTATCCGTTTTACCGTCATTTACTATTATATAATCGGCTCTTTCTATATAAAAGGTATCAGGCTTTTGAATAGCAAGTCTTTGGTCTGCATCTTTATCTGAAAGACCGTCCCTTTTGATAATTCTCTCTTTTCTGAGTTTTTCAGAGGCGATAACTGCAATTACCTTTTGACATAGTTTTTCAGCACCGCTTTCATAAAGCTGAGGTGCATCGAGCAAGACAATTTTTTCACCGCTCAATTCATGAAATTTAAGAAGCTTTTGAATTTGTTTAATGATAGTTGGATGCATTATGGAATTGAGCTTTTTTACGGTTTCGCAATTTGCAAAAGCTTTAAAAGCAAGAAGCTTACGATCAAGTGTTTGATCGGATCTTAAAATATCATTTCCGAAAGCATTGCATAAATCGGTTATAACCTTCGGGTCTTTGGTAACATTTTTTGCAACCTTATCCGAATCCACAGTTTTAAGTCCGAGAAACTTTACAAAGGTTGATTTTCCGGAACCAGTTTGCCCCGTAATACCAACAGTCAGCATATTAAAGCCACCTTTCGTCAAATCCGGCTGCACGAACAAGACGGTTAAATACTGCCAGCCCCACACCATCCTTTGAAGGGCAGTGGGCATAAACAGTTTTTGAGCCTGTTTCATCTGCACGGCGGAGAGCCGAAAACAACTCATGTGCCTGTGATTCATAATTTTTTTGTTTTCCAAGTGAAATAAACGGAATATAAATAAAAGGAGCTTCTTCATCAAAGCAAAGTGCGAGCGGGCTTTCATCATTTTGAGAATTGACGAATTTTATATATTCCGAACTTTCGGAATGTATCAAAATCACCTTTGCGTTTGGTGAATAGTGCTTGTATTTCATGCCCGGTGAAGAGGCTTTTTCGACATGAACATTTCCTCCAACCGACGGATCAACATTTATTTTTCCGATAACCGATTCAATTTGTTCGCGTGTAACCCCGCCGGGGCGAAGCAAAAGCGGTGGCTCGCAGACCATACTGATAACTGTGGATTCCACACCAACATCACATTCTCCGCCGTCTATTATCAGCGGAATCTTTCCGTTCATATCATTAAATACATGATCTGCACAAGTTGGACTTGGTTTTCCCGAAAGATTGGCTGACGGAGCGGCGATGGGAAGACCGGACGCTTTAATAATCTCGTTTGCTGTGGGGTGAACCGGAAATCTTACTGCAACCGTGTCAAGTCCTCCGGTAGTCTCTTTGGGAACAACTCCGTTGCTTTTGAAAATCATTGTAAGAGGACCGGGCCAAAAAGCATTTGCAAGTTTTTTGGCTTTTTCAGGGATTTCGTTTGTAAGTGCCGATAATTCGTCAAGATCTGCGATATGTACGATAAGAGGA
This sequence comes from uncultured Oscillospiraceae bacterium, assembly GCA_902490145.1. Lineage (GTDB taxonomy): Bacteria > Bacillota > Clostridia > Oscillospirales > Acutalibacteraceae > UMGS1484. The sequence goes on along the minus strand of CABUCT010000032.1, from coordinate 5,934 downwards.
TTATCGGCCGGCCTGCCTTTTGCAGCAAAAATTTTGAGCACAGCGGATTTATCCAGTGCATTTGCTCCGAGACCATATACCGTTTCGGTTGGGATTCCGACAACTTGTCCGGATTTTAAAAGTTGAGCAGCTTCTTGTATACCGTCCTGAGATTTTAAAATTTTTGTTTTCATTCTATCATTTCTTTTATCTTTTGGATTTCTGAAAGGGAACGCTTTGCAAGAGCTGTGTAACGTTCCTTTTTATCTCTGATATGAGTGTCAAGAGGAGGAAGCAGACCGAAGCTTGCCCCCATAGGTTGAAAGTCGGTGATGCTTTCATCGCTTATGTAGCTAGACAATGCACCGATCATGGTGTTTATCGGAAGGACAATCGGATCTTTAGATTTAATAAACCTTGCACAGTTGATTCCTGCCATAATTCCAGATGCTGCCGATTCCATATATCCTTCGACTCCGGTTATTTGTCCGGCAAAGAATATTCTTTTATCACTTTTTAAAGCAAATGATGCGTCGAGTAACTTTGGAGAATTTATAAATGTGTTGCGGTGCATAACACCATAACGCACAAACTCAGCATTTTTAAGAGCGGGTATCATTGAAAACACCCGTTTTTGTTCGGAAAATTTAAGGTTGGTTTGAAATCCGACCAAATTGAACATTGAACCTTCAACATTCTCACGGCGAAGCTGAACGGCAGCCCATGGACGATGTCCGGTTTTCGGATCGCGAAGCCCGACGGGTTTAAGCGGACCGTATCTTATGGTATCAGGTCCTCGTTTTGCCATTATTTCAATAGGCATGCACCCCTCATAAACAGTCGGTGATTTGTCAAATGAATGAAGTTCTGCCGATTCGGCATTTATAAGTGCTTCATAAAATGCTTCGTATTCTTCTTTGTTCATCGGACAGTTTATATAGTCGTCTTCGCCGCCTCTGTCATATCTCGATGCTGCAAAGGCACTTTCCATGTCTATACTGTCACGAGTGATAATTGGAGCTGCAGCGTCAAAAAAGCTTAAATAGTCGAATCCAAGCTTCTCAGCAATCTCTTTAGCGAATGAATCGGAAGTCAAAGGTCCCGTTGCAATTATACACGGACCCTCCGGAATTTCCAGAGCTTCTTTGCATACCACTTTTATATTAGGATGGGATTTTATTATGTCTGTGATTTTTGCCGAAAATTCATCACGGTTAACCGCCAAAGCACCACCCGCCGGAACGGCACAGGAAAGTGCGGTGTTAACACAAATTGATGAAAATTCAAGCATTTCGGCTTTAAGAAGTCCTCCTGCTGAGGAAATTCTTTTGGCTTTAAGAGAGTTTGAACATACAAGCTCGGCAAAATTTTGATTTTTATGGGCAGGTGAATATTTTTTGGGTTTCATTTCGATTAACGTAACATGAATCCCACGATTTGCAAGAGCCAGTGATGCTTCACATCCTGCAAGCCCCGCCCCGATAACTGTTGCGGAATTATTCATTTTCTGGTTCTGCCTTTGATTTTTTGCGTGATTTCTTTTCAGCTTTTTTTTCAAATCCACAGCCTTCATTGTTGCAAACAATGAGTCCGCCGCGGCGTTTAAATAAGGTTTTTCCGCAGTCTGGGCATTTTTCGTCGGTCGGAATATCCCAAGTCATAAATTTGCATTCTTTCATATCTTCACAGCCGTAATATTTATATCCTTTTTTGGATTTCCTTTCAAGGATATGTTTACCGCATTTTGGGCATTCGCCTTTTGCAACTGTAACGATAGGCTTCGTGGTTTTGCACTCAGGATATCCGGAGCATGCGATAAATTTTCCGAAACGGCCGCTTTTGATAACCATTTTTTTGCCACAGTTAGGGCAGATCTCGTCGGTTTCTTCATCCGGAATTTTTGCATGCTTACCCTGCATTTTTTCCTCGGCAGTTTCAAGAGTTTTTTCAAACGGCCCAAAGAATTTTTCAAGTGTAGTTACATAGTCAAGCTCACCGGCCGCAACCATATCAAGATCTTTTTCCATATTAGCGGTGAATTTTGAATCCACGATATCTTTAAATAGCTCACGCATAAGACCGGTGGTCACTTCACCGAGAACGGTAGGTTTCAGGGAGCGTTTTTCACGCTCAACGTATTCTCTTTTAATAACCGTTGCAATGGTGGGAGCAAAGGTACTCGGACGACCAATGCCGGTTTTTTCCATGACTTCAATAAGAGAAGCATCTGTGTATCTTGGCGGAGCCTGAGTAAAGTGTTGATTGCCTTCAAGCGAACGGAGTTTAAGAATATCGCCCTCAGACATCGGAGGAATAACCGATTCACCTTCGTCGTCATCCTTTGAATTATCGTAAACAGCAGTAAATCCGTCAAATTTTATGGTATAACCGCTTGCACGGAAAATATAATTATCTGCGGAAATATCAATTGACTGAGTGTTTTGCACACACGGAGCCATAAGGCTTGCCATAAAACGTTCCCAAATAAGCTTGTATATTTTATATTGATCGAGTGTAAGAGAATCCTTTGCCTGAGAAGGATGGAGACTTATAACGGTGGGACGGATAGCCTCATGACCGTCTTGAGCATTTGATTTTGTTTTGAAATGGCGTGGCTTTGAGGGCAGATAATTTTTTCCGAAATTTTCTTCTATATAAGCGACGCCTGCGGCACGGGCTTCATCAGAAATACGAACCGAGTCAGTTCTCATATAAGTTATAAGACCGGTTGTTCCCATACCCGGGATGTCAATTCCTTCATAAAGCTGTTGAGCGGCACGCATTGTGCGTTCACCGGTCATACCGAATTTTCTGGATGCGTCCTGCTGAAGAGCGGAAGTTATAAACGGGGGAGCAGGCTGACAGTTGCGGGTGCCCTTTTTTATTTTAAGCACCTTATATTCGGAATTTTGAAGAAGCGTTTTAAGTTTTTCAGCCTGTTCGCTGTTTGAAATAGCAATTTTCTCTCCGTCAAGCGTGCTGAACAGCTTTGCCTGAAACATTTTTGAATTAGATTTTTGACTGAGTTTCGCATCGATGGTCCAGTATTCCTCGGGAACAAATTTGCGAATTTCTTCTTCACGGTCAACGATAAGACGCACTACAACACTTTGAACACGGCCTGCCGAAAGACCCCTGCGAACCTTTTTCCAAAGAAAAGGACTTAATTTATAACCAACTATTCGGTCAAGAATACGACGAGCCTGCTGAGCATCAACAAGGTTCATGTCAATGCTCCTTGGTGCAGACATTCCGCTTTGAACCCCCGATTTTGTTATCTCATTAAAGGTTACGCGAATCGGTTCATTTTCATTAAGAGCAAGCAGCTCGGCGAGATGCCATGCTATTGCCTCTCCTTCACGGTCAGGGTCGGTTGCGAGATATACGTGATCGCTTTTTGCGGCGGCATCCTGAAGTGATTTAATCAGTTCTTCTTTGCCGGCGACAGGCTCGTATTTCGGAGTGAATTTTCCGTCCATACTTACTGACATAGTTTTCTTGGGGAGATCTCGGATGTGACCGACAGAGGCCATTATTTCATAATCTCCACCCAGATATTTTTTTATACTTTTAGCCTTTGTAGGAGACTCAACAATAACCAAGTTTGACATTTTATAAAAAACATCCTTTCGGGTTACAATCTATTTTATTCTGAATCTGCTGCCGGGAAGGGGTTCTATAATACCCTTAATTTCCATTTCGGTCAAGGCACACATGGTATCTTTTGCCGAAAGACCGGAAATATTTATCAGATCATCGGTCAGCATTTCTTGATTTTTGAAGCTATTATACCCTGCCTATATCTGACAAGTCCTTTTGAATCGCAGGCAGTATAAATTTTTGGGATGAATCAGCCTTTTCGACGTGAAGTCTGGAGTTTTGATTTAATTTTTCCGTTTCACTTTTAATATATTTTTTTGCAATTGATTTTTTATTCAACGAGGGGTCTAAGTCTATTTTATTTAAAATGCGTTCAATTTGAGTCTCTGACGGAATTTTTTCAATATCAATTTTGCCTGAAAAACGCATATTATATTCTTCCAAAATATCCATTGCAGAAAAAATCGGTTTTGCACCGTTCTTCAGAAGATTGTTTGAACCTTTAAAAGAGGGCTCATTAATATTTGCGGGAAGCACAAATACATCGCGTCCCTGTTCGGATGCACATGATGCAGTGATAAGTGATCCGCTTTTCTCTCCGGCTTCAATAACCGCAGTGCCAAGAGATAACCCTGATATTATACGATTTCTTTCCGGAAAGTAAAACTTTTGGACAGGAGTATAGGGTGGATATTCGCTTATCAACGCACCGTTTGAGACAATCTCCCGTCTGAGATCAGAGTTTTGTTTTAGATAATATGCATATATTCCGCAGCCCAGAACAGCCACGGTTTTCCGACCCGCTGCAATTGCAGCACGATGACAAAATGAATCAATACCGATTGCTCCACCGCTGACAATTATTCCGCCGGCGAGTGCAACATTATAAGCTATTTTTAAAGCGGACTCCTTGCCGTATTTTGTGAATTTTCTTGTTCCGACCATTGCTATAACGACTTCATTATCAATGTCCGGCAGATCTCCTAGTACATATAAAACCGCAGGAGGATCATGAATTTCAGCGAGTCTTAAGGGATAGTTCTTGTCGCCGAAACAAAGCACGTTTATGCCAAGATTTATGCAATCGTTCAAAATTCTTTCGGAGTTTTTAAAATCCGGATTAAGAATTTTTGAAATTTGATTTTCCGTAAAAAATCCACAGGACTTTAAACGTTTTTGCGACTGGGAAAATATATTTTCAGCCGTTTTAAATTCTTTTAGCATCGACTTAAGTTTTCCGGAGGAAAATCCAAGAATATTCTGAAGTGTTATAAATAAAATACGCTTGTCCATTTCTATCCCTTCGTGATAATTTTTCTATAGTATACGGTATAAATAAGACATACAGTTTTTAAATTGAAAAAATAAAATTAAATTATCAGTATATTAATCGAAGGAGGTCGTTTCATAAATCAGAATTGCAGCAGCTGCAGCGGCGTTGAGAGATTCAGCTCTGCCTTTCATCGGAATAGTAATGCATTTGTCGCAAAGAGCCTTTGTCGAATCGGTTACACCGTTAGCCTCATTTCCGATGATCACGGCAGCACCGTTTGTGTATTCGACCTGAGAAACAGTACAGTCGGGATTTGACACAACAGCGGCAAAGCAGGGAATAGACTGACTTTTAAAATCAGCAATTAAATTTGAAATATTGCTGCACGATGCCGACGGGAATCGAACGAGAGCACCCATAGAAGCTCTTAAGGCCTTTGGACTGTATATATCGCATCCGCCCGAAACAAACATTCCATCAAGACCGAGAGCCTCGGCTGTGCGTGCTATTGCACCGGTGTTTGACGGGTCGGAGATGTTTTCAAGAATAATATATTTCTTACCTTTTTGAGGTTTTAGAGATGATTTTGGAATTTTGCAAAGACATATAATTCCCTGAGGAGACATGGTATCGGACAATTTTTGAAAAACAGTGTCGGAAACACAGAAGTTTTCAGATGCTGTACGAATTACTTTTTCTGCGTCGTCAGGAAATTTATCCGCAAATTTTTGAGTATAGAAAGCTGTCGTAATTTGTGCCCTGTTTAAAACGGCATCCATACAAAGACGCAGTCCTTCAAGCACAAAAATACCTTCTTCATTTCTGAAGGAAGCTGATTTCATAAGCTTTGCTGCATATTTAATTTTAGTATTGTCTTTTGAAGTAATAATCATAATAAATAAAAGGCAAACGCCCGAAGCATAAAACATCGGGCGTTAAAGTGTTTTAAAGAGCGGCACGGGACTTTTCAACGAGAGCTGCGAATGTATTCATATCGGAAACGGCGATTTCAGCCAGCATCTTACGGTTAAGGTCAATGCCGGCTTTTTTAAGACCGTTCATAAAGGTTGAGTAGTTCATAC
>CABUCT010000031.1 GCA_902490145.1 uncultured Oscillospiraceae bacterium | reverse complement strand
TCTCTGTTGCACTTTCCCTAAGGTCACCCTCGGCGGCCGTTAGCCGTTATTCTGCCCTGCGGAGCTCGGACTTTCCTCATACGTTCAGTTATCTGAACACACGCAACTGCTCAGTCCGCTCGGTCTTACCATGATAACTTTTAATTTGCCGTTTGTCAAGTAATTTTATCGGACAGACTTGCATAATATTTAGTATATTAATTCCAAGAGGTGATAAATTGAAAGAATATTATGAAACCGCAGAACCGATTGAAAGTGAAGATAATGAAGACGAAGAAATTATAGAAGAACAAAAAACAAAAAAACCTTGTGATCCGAAGTTAAATTTTTTAATTTCCCAACTTATTGTTTGCTGTCTTGCCCTGCTTGCTGCATTCGCAATAAAATTTACCGGAGGTAATATTTACTCTGCCGTCAGAAATAAATACAATTGTCTGTTCAATAACAGTCTTTCAATTTCGGAAGTCATGAATGCAATGAGCCGAAAACTCGATTTATCAAGCAGTCAGGTTAATTCTGATCCTGAAGTTATTCAAACGGGTACCGTACCTCTAAATGAAAGCAATAACAAATCAACTTTGCCGGAATCTGAAACACAAGACTCCGTTAATTCCTCCGTTTCAGAAGAAAACAGTGTTAATGCAAGCAACAGTAATTCATCAGAATCATCTGACAGCGAACTTAAAACAGTTAATCTTTCTATGAGCGTTGAACCTCAAAAAACCAACATCAATGATATGACTGTTCCGGTAAACGGTACGGTAACATCTCCGTTTGGATACAGAAAACACCCTATTTACGGGTCATACCTTTTTCACAGCGGAGTGGATATCGGTGTTGACAGCGGAACCGATATAAAAGCAGCATTGTCCGGAACAGTGGAAGAAGCCGAATACAGTTCATCATATGGTTATTACATAATCGTTTCACATACTGACAGTGTAAAAACCGTATACGCACATTGCAGTAAACTTTTAAAGTCGGCAGGAGAAACAATAAAACAAGGAGATGTAATTGCTCTTTCGGGTAGTACAGGAGTTTCCACCGGACCTCATCTCCATTTCGAAATAAGAGTAGGCGGGATTTGCATTGATCCGCTTTGGATCTTAAAACTTTAATGAAATTTAGGTTCGGGCAATGTGAAATATACTTAAGCCCTGCTTTTTTTATGATAATCACTCTGCTTTTGCTTGTAGATACTACAGGTCAAATGCCCTGTATTATGCTTGCAGTTATTACTCATGAATTTGGGCATCTGCTTGCTATGTCATTATTCAAGAACTTTCCAAGAGCTATAAGATTATTGCCATTTGCAGTGGATATAGAAATGAACAACAGCATAACAATGTCGCCCATACAAGAAGTAATTCTTCATTCCGCCGGCATATTATGTAATTTGCTGAATATATGTATATTTATTAATATTTACAGGGTTTATCAAAGCGAATATTTTATAATCCTGTCTGCGGCAAATGCAGGGATTGCAATTTTTAACATGCTGCCTATTCAAAGTCTTGACGGACTAAACATCTTTTTTTCATTACTGCAATGTTTAAAAATATCTTCTGAGAAAGCCGAAAAAATAACTTCTATAGTCTCAGTCGGAGTCACTGTGATTATGAGCTTTTTCGGTTTATGGTTAACAATCAAATACTATAATCCCACCATGCTGCTTTTTTGCATCTATATTTTTATCATAACATTTTTACCCAAAAATAAAAAACACATCTGATATTAGAATTAAGAAATTCAATTCTAAGTCTGATGTGTTTTTTATTTTTAAAACTATCAGCCGTAATATAAATCTGAAGACGGATATTCATCCTCACATGTTACATTAAGTCCTAATTTTCTCATTGCGTCATCATCTGCAGTAAGCAGCATACAAGATGAATGAGCTTCACAATTTTTGAGAGAATCAAGATAAGACATAGCAAGCTGTGCCACCGGATTTGTTGCAGCACAAATACTCAGTGCGAGAAGCACATCGGCAAGGCTGAGTGCAGTCTGACGATAATGGAGAACGTCTGTTTTCATCTTTAAAATCGGTTCAAGTACCACAGGTGACATAAGCAGCATTTCATCTCTTATTCCTGCCATTACTTTGATTGAATTGAGAACTGCAGCGGCGGACGCCGTCATAAGTGAGCCGCTTTTCCCCGTTACTATCATTCCATCGGGAAGTTCAATAGCCACAGCATGTGTTCCGGAATTTTCAGATTTTTCAAGTGCGGGTGCAACAACCTTTCGATCATTTTTAGAAAGGTCAAGTGTATTCATAAGCGATTCAATACGCTGAACAGTTTCGATATCCCCATGACCAAGCTTATAATCACAAAGACTTTTATAATATCGGCGGATTATCTCCTGCTTTGCAGCGTCCCTTACTATCTCATCATCGGAAATTCCGTAACCGGCCATATTTACGCCCATATCAGTCGGCGACTTATAAAGACCGGGCTGACCGGTTATTTTGGTCAAAATATTGTTGACAACAGGAAATACCTCTACATCACGGTTATAATTTACAGTGGTTTCTCCATATGCCTCAAGATGCCAAGGATCTATCATATTTACGTCACGGAGATCGGCAGTCGCAGCCTCATATGCAATATTTACAGGATGTTTGAGAGGAAGATTCCATATTGGAAAGGTTTCAAACTTTGCATATCCTGCATTTACACCGCGTTTATATTCATGATAAAGCTGTGAAAGACAGGTTGCAAGTTTTCCGCTGCATGGTCCGGGTGCAGTAATCACAACCAAAGGGCGAGTTGTTTCAATATAAGGATTAGCACCGTATCCTTCATCGCTTACTATACGTTCAACATCCATGGGATATCCTTTTATCGGATAGTGAAAATAACACTTTTCCCCACGCATTTCCAGCTTTTTACGGAACAAATCGGCAGAAGGCTGGCCCGAATATTGAGTGATTACCACGCTGTTGACCGAAATATCCATTCCTCTTAAATTGTCTATAAGTCGAAGAACATCCATATCATATGTTATTCCGAAATCAGCACGAATTTTTTTCTTTTCTATATCGGCTGCATTTATACAGAACACAACCTCTGCCTGATCATTAAATTCTCTGAGCAAACGCACCTTACCGTTCAAATCAAATCCAGGCAAAACTCTTGACGCATGATAATCATCAAAAAGCTTTCCGCCGAATTCCAAATAAAGCTTATTTCCGAACTTTTTGATTCTTTCAGTTATATATTCCTTCTGCTTTTTTATGTATAGGTCATTATCAAACCCTATTTTCACAAATACTCCTCCAAGATTTTTAAAACTCTTTCATTCTATCTATAAGTGTATACGCATTATCTATATAAATTCCGGATTCTTTAGCGGATTTTTCCGTATATGTTCCGACTCCGTTAAACTTTTTAGTCTTTCGATAAAGTAAATAAGGAACGGGATCTGAACAATGGGTCATTGTGCAAAGCGGAGTTGGATGATCAGGCATAATAAGAATTTTATAATCATCATATTTATCAAGCTCATTAAGCAAAGGGGTTAAAACCTTTTTGTCAATGGTTTCGATAGCTTTGACCTTATTTTTAACCTCACCTCTGTGTCCGCACTCATCAGGTGCTTCTATGTGAATATAAACATAATCCTGTCCATTTGCAAGCTCTGATACAGCTGCAGAACATTTTCCTTCGAAATTTGTGTCTATATATCCGGTGGCACCTTCAACTTCCACAACATTCATATTAGCACAGCGTCCGATTCCTTTTACCAAATCAACCGCCGACACTACCGAACCTTTAAGACCGGTCTTTTCATAAAAATCGTCAAGAGACGCCTTCTTCCCCTGTCCCCAAAGCCAAATGTGGGTTGCGGGACGTTTTCCCTCAGCAATTCTTTTTATATTTACAGGATGATTTTTAAGAAGTTCCCCGCTCTTTTTCATCATTTCTATAAGCTTTTCTGCAGCAGGATCACGGTCAATATATTCTCCTATTACCTTACCGCTTATATCATGAGGAGGTGTGAGCGTCCCGATGTCAATAGTGCCATTTTTCCAAACAAGGCAATGACGATAACTAACACCCGGATAAAAACTGAAAGCTTCATCCCCGAAAGCTTCATCCACCGACTTAATTATTGCGGCAGCCTCATCCGAGGAAATATCTCCGGCACAATAATCTACCATCGTCTTTTCCTCAAAATTCTCTTCATCACTAAGCGTTACAAGATTGCATCGAAGTGCAACGTCATTATCTCCAAGAACAATACCCATATTTGCAGCTTCAAGAGGAGAACGCCCGGTATAATATTTTTTGGGTGAATATCCCATTACCGAAAGGTTTGCAACATCGCTTCCCGGTTTCATTCCGTCAGGTACAGTTTTTACAAGTCCGATTTCAGCAGTTTTTGCAAGCTTCTCCATAGCAGGATTATATGCCGCATCAAGAGGGGTTTTATCTCCTAATTCCTTAACAGGAAAATCAGCCATTCCGTCACAAAGCAGAACAACATATTTCATCATTTACACCTCTGAAATAAATATTCAATATATTATATCATACATTTTTTCTGATTAAAAGTATATTTTTTAATTTTTTGACAAAATATTTACAGGGTGGTGCAATATGAAAACTATTGTGGTAGCAGAACAAAAAGGAATTATAAGCCGTACCTTGTTTGAAGCATTAAAGCTTAAAGGCCCGGCAGTGATCGTAAACGACACCTCGGTAGAAACAGGAATTAAAAAACCGGATTATATTATTATCCATACTAAAAAAGCCCGACACTTCCAAGCCGAAAACGGCATCGTTATTTTTGAAAATGATTCAACTATTTCCGATGATTTTTCACTTTCCGGAAACTTTACTGCGATAGCATTTCAGGAAAACACAGAAGTCATGAAATACTTAAAACAACAGGGATTTACTACGGTAACTTGCGGTATGTCTCCAAAAAGTACCCTTACAATCTCAGGAAGAGATGACGGGTGCGTTTCGGTTTGCATAAACCGTCGCATAAATTCTGTATTGCCCGGAGAATGCGTTGTAAAATACAATAAAAAATATGATGATTATACCCTGCTTGCTGTCGTAGCCGGGCTTCTGTGTTCCTGCGGATATTCAGAAACCTATCTACTTCCCTGAAATTTTAGTTGAATTTTTCACTCCGATAAGATACAATAATTAAAAATCTATTAGGAGTGATTTAATGACCGAGCTTGAAAAGGGTGCTATTTGCGGCCAAGCAACCGGTTTTATGATAGTTAAAAGCTGTGATAAAAAAGTCTCTGCAAAAAAACTTCCGTATCTTGATATGATTCTTACCGATAAAAGCGGTGAAATTCCTGCAAAACTGTGGGATTATGCTCCTGCAAAACACGGTGAATATTCCGCCGGAATGGTGGTTAAAGTTAAAGGTACTATCGATATGTGGAACAATGCAAGCCAGCTGCGTATCGAGAAAATAAGAGAAAAATCAGATACTGACAATATTGATATGTCCTCTCTCGTTGCATCCACACCGATTGATCCAAAGGATATGCTGGATGAAATCATGCAAACTGTAGATGCTTTTTCAGATGACGGACTCAAAACACTTGTCAAAAAGCTTCTCGAAAACTGCGGAGAAAGCCTGCTTGTGTGTTCGGCCGCTGTCAGAATGCACCATTCAATGCGTGGAGGGCTTTTATATCATACTCTTTCTATGATGAGACTCGGTAAAGCTATTTGTTCGGTTTACCCCTTTCTCCGAGAAGAGCTTGTTCTTGCGGGTATAGTGGTGCACGACCTGTGTAAACTAAGTGAAATCAAATACGCCGAGACCGGACTCGCCAGCGAATATACCGTTGAAGGCGGACTAATCGGACATATAGTAGGCGGTGTGATAAATATAAGTGCTGCTGCCAAAGAACTCGGTACAGATCCCGAAACCGCCATGCTTCTTGAACATATTGTGCTTTCTCATCATGGCATACCTGAATTCGGAAGTCCTGTTCTTCCTATGTTTCCTGAAGCAGAAGTAGTATCTACTATTGACCGTTTGGATGCGACCCTATTCGAAATGCTTAATGCTATGAGCGGTGTGGAAGTTGGAAAAATGACCGGGAAAGTCTGGGGACTTGACCGCAAGCTTTACCGTCACCGTGATGATTCTGAATACCGGCTTAAATAAAACATATAAAAACACCCTGAATCATTGAAACTCCAATTGATTCAGGGTGTTTTATTTTAATTAGATTAGTATCCCACTAGGGACAATTCGATTTTTACGGACAATTTTTTCTTATCAGTATTAATACATATTTTTATCTTATGACTCTTCCGTCAGCAGAACCGTTAGCAAGAGCTTTTACTTCATCGGCTGTGAATATTCCGACATCGCCTTCAACAGAGTGCTTAAGACACCCGGCTGCAGCAGCAAATTCCACTGTGTCCTGAAAAGTTAAATTATTTATATTTCCGTATATAAGACCTGCGGCAAAACTGTCTCCGCCGCCAACCCGATCAACTATATGCATATTATAAACTTTTGAACGATATATTTCTCCATCCTTATAAAGCACCGCACCGAATTTATTGTCATCCGCAGATAAAGTCCGCCGTATGGTCATAGCAACCTGACTTATACCGAATTTTTCAGAAGTCTTTTTTGATACTTCTGCAAATGCATTGTCGGCATCTTCACTTTTTATGCCGAAAAGCAGATCCAGATGTTCCTCATTGGCAATTAAAATATCGGTGTATTCCATCATTTCGGAAAGAGCTTCTCCCGCTTTTCTTGCAGTCCACAAAGTTGAACGATAATTAAGATCACAACTGACAGTTATACCTTTTTTCTTTGCAGTTTTTACGGCGTCAAGCGTTATTTCTGCAGCTTTTTCGGAAATCGCAGGAGTAATTCCGGACCAATGAAACCAATCTGTATTGGAAAGAATTTCGTCCCAGCAAAAATCATTTTTGTTCGCCTTTGCAAGAGCGGATCCCTCACGGTCGTATATGACCTTTGAAGGCCGTTGAGAAGCACCCTTTTCCAAAAAATAAATTCCGAGTCTTCCCTCTCCTTTTATTAACTTTTTTGTGCTCACTCCGAATCTTCTCAAAGAATTTTCCGCAGAAATTCCTAACTCATTTTTCGGCAGTTTGGTAACAAATTCCGTGTCAATCCCCATATTCGAAAGAGTAACTGCCACGTTGGCTTCGCTTCCGCCAAAAACTGCATCAAATCCTGAACATTGAACGATCCGTTGGTGATCAGGAGGTGACAAACGAAGCATTATTTCACCGAAAGCTGTAACTTTTTTCATAAAGCCGCTCCCCTCACAATCTCACTCGCAATTTTTGAAAGCCGGGCGATTTCTTTAAAATTACCTTCATTAATAAGAGACGACGGAACCATCCAACTTCCTCCGCACGCAATTACAGAATCAATTGCAAGATAATTCAAAATATTATCGGCATTTATACCTCCTGTCGGCATAAATTTAACGTCGGTATACGGTGCTGAAAGGGCTTTTATCATTTTAATCCCTCCGGCTGCTTCCGCCGGAAAAAATTTGACCGTTTTAAGCCCTAATGACAGTACCTGCTCAACTTCTCCGGGGGTGACTATTCCGGGGATAAAAGTGCGTTGCTTTTCAAGACAATGCAAAACCACGGTCTTATTAAATCCGGGACTTACAAAAAACTTCGCACCGGCGTCAGATGCACGGTCAGCTTGCTCACAAGTAAGAAGAGTCCCCGCACCAATAAACATTTCAGGGAATTCTTTCGATATAATTTCAATTGAATCTGCAGCAGCGTCGGTGCGAAAAGTTATTTCCGCACACGTAAGTCCGCCTTCCAAAAGTGCTTCTGCCAAAAACAAAGCATCTTTTTTATTATCTATTTTTACCACCGGAACGAGTTTTAACTCTTTTATTTTTTCAATAACTGAGTCCATATTTACCCCCTGTAAAAACTTTACTACAACCATTTTATCACAAAAAAGAATTAAGTCAAGGTGGATCGAAAACAAGGAGTCAAGCCTTTTAATCTTCGGAATGAATCATTTTGCAACACAAAAACAACTCACCTGAAAGTATCAGTTCCACAATCGTTACAATTGCAATAGCTATAAAATTTTCCTGACTTATAAGAATAATATCAAATCCATCCTCACTTTGAATTGAACTGAATATAAATATTGCGTCAAAGGTTACCACTGCAATAAGCGATAACAGAGATACTGAAGTCAACACAGTATAACCCTTGCTTTTCTTTTCTCTGCCCATTCTTGAAAGCCCCTGATAACAGAAATAAAGCAAACTGAAATTTCAAATTGCTGCAGCAACAGTCAGAATAGTTTCGGGAATCATATATGAAGAATTATAACCAAGATAATAAATAAATCCGTCGGAAGATGGAATTGAAACACCTGCCCAAACCGCACATCCCGAAATAACTTGCAACATTCATACTTAAGAGATATCGCTGTTTTTATTTTATATGAAATCTTCTTCTCAATTCCCGTACAAAATCATTTCCAAGCGTCACCATACAAACAATGAGCAAAGCTACTGCGAAGGCTCCCATTACGGCAAGTGCCCAGCGACTTTCTTCGTGCCACAAGCACAACCCAACAATTGATCCGATAATTGCAAAGAAAATAAGCATAAGCATTGGTAGCATATTCTGTTTCTGTCTTTCAAAATCAGTAAAGAAAAGTATACCGGAAATCACAAGTCCACAAAAGCAAACGATTGGAACAACTTCAATTGCCCATCCCGGAGCCAAAAATACATCAATCAACGTTAGTAATATACATGAACAAGTAATAAGTTTAGTAAACTGACTGATGCGATTATATTCAACCATATCCGGTGACAATATAAGCGTCCACACAATGTACAGTGACATTAAGACAATCAGACTCCAAGCATTGCCGCCAGTCACGATATTCATAATCGGACAAATATATGCTGCAAACAAAATCGGCCATCTTATAATACTTAAAAACTTTTTGTACTGCAACTTATGCTTTTTTACGGATGGATAAGTGATCTTAATCTTCATAATAGCCACTTCCTTCTGCCACTACTGATATACCGTCATCCCGAAGCAAATCATATATTTTTTCTTCAAAGGTAGGATCAGCGGTCATTTTTGTGATTGAAAAGGTCGCTATATTATTAACAGTCACTACTGCACAACTGGCACGGTTTGTAATAGCAGTACCCAACACAAAATCCATACTTTCAATATTTTCTGAAACCTTTGACGGAATTTTGACAACACCAAGATTTGAAAGAGTGTTTGTAAATATTTTGTCACCTAAAAAACCGTAAACTAATTTTGCTACTGGTTGCTTAACGACAAGCGGAATATATTTCATCATATCAACCATTTTTTCTGTGGCTGTAAGCATTTCATTCATAGCTTCTTGCGATGCCTTTTTATGTAACTGATCATCAATTATGCTGATAATCGAAGAAGAATTTTCGATTACTTCAATCGGCAAACGAATACCGCAATACATTGAAAAATTACGAACAGTTTTTGACGGATAGAATTTTCGCATATTTACCGGAACCTGAATACTTGTCTCACCCTGCAATTCATCAGTTGCCTTTTTCCCCGCAATAAACATTAACGCCAACAGATATACCGTGACTGTCGTATGATATTTTTCCGCAGCTGTTTTAAGTTCCGTTGCATCCATCTTGAAATGAATTATTCTACATGGTTTAATTTCAGAAAGCCTACCGTTCATCTGCACAGCAGCTTTATCTACAAAACCTGATGCCATGTTGCTTTTCGGAACTTTTGCAAAATTATTTTCAAATTCTTCAGTAGCAGGAGTAGCATTGATATCCCAAAGTGTTTCGTCCGATTCAACATCAATTCCTTTTAATCTTAAATACTCTGCCGTAAGAACCTTAAGAAATGTCATTCCTCCTGTTCCGTCGGTAAGGACATGAAAAAATTCCACACTGACTCTATTATTATAATAAAGCACACGGAAAGATTGAGAACCACTGAGAGAGACTTTTAGTGGCCGGCATGGAATATCATCTTCCTGCTCTATACAAAATCTTCGTTTAGTTGTATCGAGATAATGCCAAAAAAAGCCTTTTTTAAGCGTGGTAGCAAAGCTTGGAAAACGTTTAATTGTGAAATTAAGAGCCATTTGCAGGAGTTCTGGAACAATCTGCTCTTTAAAATACACCGATAAACGAAATACAGACATTCTGCCGTGTTTCATAGACAATGGATAAATCTTTGCAGCATCATCCAACGCAAACCACAAAGCGGATGGTCTTGCATAAAATCCACCAAGATTTCTTATATCCAGCAAAGCCAAAGCTTTCTGTTGGGATACTCCTGCATTCGCATAATATATAATGGCCTTTTCAAAATCGGACCTCAGCTTTTTCTTTTCTTTTCCTGAAATAAGGCAGTGGGTATCAAACTCTGCAAAAAAATCTTTTAAAGCATCTGCATTTTCGTATGTCAAATTCGTTATATATTCATTAAAATGATTATCATGGGATTTCTTCATTTTATCACTCCTTTACAAAAAGCCTGACAATATAAACACATATTTGATATTATAACATCATTCTGAAAATATTTCTATATTTTTATAAAGTTCATTGTTTGCTTCAAAAGTATCTGTTAAACATAAGTTTACAATTGAGTTATCGCAGACATTTTATT
>CABUCT010000030.1 GCA_902490145.1 uncultured Oscillospiraceae bacterium | reverse complement strand
GAAAATCGCCGAAATTAAGCCGTTTTAGGCGGGTTCGGATTTGTCGACTTTGCTTTAAGCTGATGAGAGTCGAACACAATATGCCGGGAACTTTAAGCTGAGGCGGCTTTTCACGCTTTCACTGTTGTCGGGCGGCAGCCCGACTGCCGTTTCAAACGCAAAGATCCATTCGCAGCAGCTGCGTTTTCGGTGCATAGCAGTTTAAAATGAATATATTTTTATTGATACAAAGCATAAAGCCGACGGGATACTTGCCGTATGCCAAGATTTGAAGCGTCGATTTCAGCTGAAATAGGACATTTTAAACTATATCGGAGTAGGATTCCCTCAGCTTAGATAATATAATTAAGGTGCTTATGAAAACTGATTGAAATTTCGATTCATCACCTGAATGGATTTATTGAAATAGTTTATCTGTAAACCAATTTTTTAGGATGGTATTAATTTGAAAATAGGCAGTCTGAAAATCGAAGGATATGCTGCACTAGCTCCGATGGCCGGAGTGGCAGACAGGGCCATGCGTGAGCTGTGTATGCGTTATGGAGCAGCTTTTTGCATTGGGGAGCTTGCCTCGGCAAAAGGGATCTCAATGAACGATAAAAAATCAGCGGAGCTTTTGGCACTCAGCAAAGATGAAAGGCCGTCGGCTTGTCAGCTTTTTGGGTGTGATGCCGAAGTTATGGCACAAGCAACCCGAAAGGCCATGGAATATCATCCCAACTTTTTAGATATAAATATGGGCTGTCCCGCTCCGAAGGTGGCCATGAACGGGGGAGGAAGCGGACTTCTTAAATCCCCCGATCTGGCAGTTAAAATTGCTGAAAGTGTAGTAAAAGCATCAAGCGTGCCTGTAACCGCAAAAATCCGCATAGGCTGGGACAGGGAACATATAATAGCTTGTGAACTTGCAAAAAGACTTGAGGCAGCGGGAATTTCCATGATCACTGTTCACGGACGAACGAGAGAACAAAAATATGCTCCTCCGGTTGATATAAAAACTATTGCTGAAGTAAAAAAGGCCGTATCAATTCCTGTTGTGGCAAACGGAGACATTTTTTCTTGTAAGGATGCTGCCGTCATGTATGAAAGAACCGGATGCGATATGGTAATGGTGGGCAGAGGAGCAATGGGTTCTCCGTGGATTTTTTCCCAGATTAACGCGTATTTGCAGCATGGACGAATTCTTCCTGATCCCCCCTTGTCTGCAAAAATGCTTTGCCTGCTTAAACAGGCTGAACTTATGTGCAAATATAAAGATCCTTATGTTGCAATGCTTCAAATAAGAAAGCATGCGGCTTGGTATATAAAAGGTATGCAAAATGCAGCGGCTCTTCGGGAAAAAGCCTTTAAAATTTCTTCAATGCAACAGCTCAAACAGTTGGTATATGAAATTGCTTCGGAAAATCAAGGAGAATAAAATTATGAAAAAAATAACTTGCTTTATTTTGATGATTGTAATGCTGTTTTGCTTTGCGGGTTGTTCAACTGATACGTACAGCCAGTCGAGTACTTCAAAAAATTTCAAACTAAAGAGGGTGGTTTCGGTGGAACTTTCAGGACCGGCGAAAACGCTGGATGGAGAAAAGTCATCGGTGACCCTCACCTCAGACAACGGACAGGTTTTTGCGGATTTTATAACTCTTGTTAAGGGCAAAAAGCTTAACAGTATTCCTGAAAAACATACTTTTGGACTTGCGGTTATAACTTATACAACTCAATATGATGAAATTATTAAAGCATATCCCGCTGTGGACGGATCAAATTATGTTTGCCTTTATACATTAAATGAGGATTTTTGTAAATACCTTGAACTTCCTGACGAAACTATGGAAAAAATCCGAAATGCTTTTAAAACAAACAGCATTTGGTGGAATGAGGAGTAAAAGCTATTGATTTTATGATTGGATCTTAATAAAATTTTATTCGGTTGCATATTTATGTGCAACCGAATTTGTTTTTTATGTTAGTTATGTTAATACGATAAATATGTCTTCGAAAAGCGGAATATATCCTAAATGTTAAAAAATTAATAATTATCTATAAAAACCCTTGATTTTATACTAAAAATTGCTATAATAATTTTAGCACTCAGGAAAAACGAGTGCTAAATAATTAAAAGTTTTATTTTCAGGAGGAATATATTATGAGCATTAAACCACTTGCCGACCGTGTTGTTATCAAGATGGTCGAAGCCGAGGAGACCACAAAAAGCGGAATCATTCTTGCCGGATCTGCGAAGGAAAAACCGCAGGTTGCCGAAGTTGTTGCCGTAGGACCGGGCGGAAATGTTGACGGAAACGAAATTAAAATGTACGTCAATGTTGGCGATCGTGTTCTCACCAGCAAATATTCGGGAACAGAAGTCAAGGTTGACGGAGAGGACTATATTATTGTCCGTCAAAACGATATTCTTGCTATTGTTGAATAATTATTAGGTAATTATCAGAGAAAGGTTGATTTTTTATGGCAAAAGATATTCTTTTTGGTGAAGAGGCCCGCAAAGCACTTCAGTCCGGAGTTGACCAGCTTTCAAACACTGTTAAGGTAACTCTTGGACCCAAAGGCCGTAATGTTGTTATTGATAAAAAATACGGTGCACCCCTTATTACAAACGATGGTGTTACAATTGCAAAAGAAGTTGAGCTTGACGATCCGTTTGAAAATATGGGTGCCCAGCTTGTTAAAGAGGTAGCTACCAAGACAAATGACGTTGCCGGTGACGGTACTACAACTGCAACCCTGCTTGCACAGGCACTTATCCGTGAAGGGATGAAAAATGTTGCCGCAGGTGCAAACCCAATGGATGTAAAAAAAGGTATTCAGAAGGCTGTTGACGTAACTGTTGAAGCAGTTGTTAAGAACTCAAAGAAGGTATCCGGAACAGAGGATATTGCCCGTGTTGCAAGCGTTTCTGCTGCTGATGAATATATCGGAGGACTCATTGCAGAAGCTATGGAAAAGGTCACTTCCGACGGTGTTATCACTGTTGAGGAATCCAAAACCGCTGAGACTTACAGCGAAGTTGTAGAGGGAATGGAATTTGACCGTGGATACATTTCTCCGTATATGGTTACCGATTCTGATAAAATGATTGCCGAGCTTGACGAGCCGTATATCCTTATTACCGATAAAAAAATCTCAAATATTCAAGAGATTCTCCCCCTGCTCGAACAGGTTGTGAAAGAGGGCAAAAAGCTTGTAATTATTGCTGAGGACGTTGAGGGCGAAGCCCTTTCTACTATCCTCGTAAATAAGCTTCGCGGAACCTTCACTTGTGTTTGCGTAAAAGCTCCCGGATTCGGTGATCGCCGCAAGGAAATGCTTCGTGACATTGCAATTCTCACCGGTGGTGAAGTGATTACCGAAGAGCTTGGCCTTGATCTTAAAGACGCAACAGTTGCACAGCTCGGAACTGCCCGTCAGGTCAGAATTTCCAAGGAAAACACTATCATAGTCGATGGTGCCGGAGATAAAACCGAAATCAAAGACCGTATTGGTCAGATTCGCAGCCAGATCGAGGTCACAACTTCTGATTTTGATCGTGAGAAGCTTCAAGAACGTCTTGCAAAGCTTTCCGGCGGTGTTGCAGTTATTAAAGTCGGTGCCGCAACAGAAGTTGAGATGAAAGATAAAAAGCTTCGTATTGAAGATGCTCTCGCCGCAACTAAGGCAGCTGTTGAAGAGGGTATAGTCGCAGGCGGCGGGGTTGCTCTGCTTGACGCTGCTTCTGCGGTTGAAGCATTTGTTGAAACTCTTGACGGGGATGAAAAGACAGGTGCAAAAATTGTTCTTCGTTGTCTTGAAGAACCTATGCGTCAGATCGCTGCAAATGCAGGTCTTGAGGGTTCGGTTATTGTTAATGAAGTTCGTTCGCATGAAGGAATTAACTATGGTTTTGATGCCAAAAATGAACAATATGTAGACCTTATGAAGGCCGGTATTGTTGATCCGACAAAGGTTACCCGTTCTGCCATTCAGAATGCTTCTTCTGTGGCAGCAATGGTTCTTACCACCGAGTCACTTATCGCAGAGAAAAAAGAAGATGCAGCCGCTGCAAATGCAGCTGCCGCAGCTGCAGCCGCCGCAGGCGGCGGAATGTATTAATTCCGATAAATATTCAAAAAGTCCCGATTCTTTAAAAGAATCGGGACTTTTAATTATTTGTACAGCTGCCAGCTAAAAACAAAAATCTACCCGATGAATCCATCTTTATTTTACTATTATAATTGCTGAGAGATTATTGTTTTTTCATGTATAAATTACAGGAGATTTTTAAATTTCATAAGGATACAAGATATTCAGCAGATAATATAGTCAAGGTGACGCTTTGGAGAACAGCTGGATTTGGCTAAAATTTGTTCGATTTTTCTCAAAAAATTCATATGGGTACTTGAAAAAGCAAAAACCATTCGTTATAATTATTTCGATAATAGAAAGGGTTTGTGTAAGTACTAAGCCACTCAACGGGAAAGCACTGCCCGAAAAAAACCTGTCAGGAGGTTTATTAAATGTTGGAAAAATATTTCCCTCTTGTGACCATTGCTGTTGCGGTCATTGCACTTATTTTTGTGCTTTTTACAGCCAAAAAGGTGCTTAAATTTCCGGAGGGCAACGAAAAAATGGCCAAAATTTCTTCATCGGTCAGAGCCGGTGCAAGTGCCTTTCTCAAAAGAGAATATACGGTTGTTGTTATATTCTTTGCAGTGATTGCTGTTATTTTGGGAGTTATGGCAGCCTTAGGCCAAAGCAATATTTTCTTGCCTTTTGCTTTCCTTACCGGAGGAATTTATTCTGCACTTGCCGGATTTATTGGGATGAAGATTGCAACTTCTTCGAATGCCAGAACCGCAAATGCCTGTTCGGATTCTCTTAATAAGGGTCTGCGTGTAGCCTTTTCTGCCGGTTCAGTTATGGGGTTTACGGTTGTCGGATTGGGACTTTTTGATATTTCGGTTTGGTTTATTATACTGAAATATCTTGCAAAGCTGTCTATCGACGATATCACAAACACAATGATAACATTTGGTATGGGTGCTTCCTCAATGGCTTTGTTTGCAAGAGTGGGCGGCGGTATATTCACAAAAGCTGCTGATGTCGGTGCCGATCTTGTAGGCAAGGTAGAGGTTGGAATCCCAGAGGATGATCCGAGAAATCCTGCTGTTATTGCCGATAACGTGGGAGATAATGTTGGTGATGTGGCCGGAATGGGTGCTGATCTTTATGAATCATATTTCGGATCAATTGTATCTGCATGTGCTCTTGCTACTGCCGCTTTCCGTCACCTAGGTAACGGGATGATGACAAAGGCGGTCATGTTGCCCTTGTTCCTTGCGGCTGCCGGAATCATTTGTTCTATCATAGGAACATTCCTTGTAAAGACCAAAGAGGACACTAATCAGAAAACACTTCTTTCTGCACTTCGTCGCGGAACTAATTTCTCGGCAATTCTTGTTGCAGTCGTTGCTTTCCCGCTTGTATGGTTTATTCTTGGAAAAGAAAACATTGGTCTTTATTTTTCAATTCTGGCAGGACTTGCATCCGGAGTTTTCATTGGATTTGCCACTGAATATTATACATCTGACACATATCGACCCACTCAGAAGCTTGCGTCTGATTCTGAAACAGGATCTGCCACCATTATCATCGGTGGCGTGGGTCTCGGCATGAAATCAACAGTTGTTCCGATTGTTATTGTTGGTGCTTGCATCCTTCTTGCATATTTCTTCGCAGGAGGATTTAAGGTCGGTGCAAACAACGGGCTTTACGGTATTGCACTTGCTGCAGTTGGAATGCTTTCAACTCTTGGTATTACCCTTGCAACCGATGCTTATGGTCCTGTTGCAGACAATGCCGGCGGTATTGCCGAAATGGCTGGTCTTGACCCATCTGTAAGAGAGCGTACCGATGCACTTGATTCGCTCGGAAATACTACTGCTGCTACCGGAAAAGGATTTGCTATCGGATCAGCAGCTCTTACCGCCCTTGCACTTATTGCTTCTTATATCGATCAAATAAAACAGGTTCATGGATTTGCAGATTTCAATATAAGTCTTATGGAACCCACCGTACTTGTCGGACTTATGATTGGTGCATGCCTGCCATTCCTTTTTGCAGCACTTACAATGGAATCTGTTGGTCGTGCTGCACAGAGCATTGTTAAAGAGGTTCGCCGTCAGTTTAAAGAAATTGCCGGAATCATGGAAGGTACTGCTGAACCCGATTATAAGACCTGTGTTGACCTTTGCACCCGTTCATCACTTCGTGAAATGGTACTTCCTGCACTCGTTGCAATTGTTGTTCCGGTAATTGCAGGACTTATCCTTGGACCGAATGGTGTTGTTGGATTGCTTGCAGGATCAACCGTTACAGGATTCCTTATGGCTGTATTTATGAGCAACTCGGGCGGAGCTTGGGATAATGCAAAGAAATATATTGAAGGCGGAGCTTTTGGCGGAAAGGGAAGCGATAACCACAAGGCCGCTGTTGTAGGAGATACTGTCGGAGATCCGTTTAAAGATACTTCGGGACCTTCTATCAATATTCTTATAAAGCTGCTTTCAATAGTTTCAATTGTATTTTCAGGACTTATTGTAAGCTGTCATCTTATTTAATATAAATTGCAAAAACAGCGTCATCTTTGAAGATGACGCTGTTTTTTTATAATCAAGCAACTCGTTAAACCAGTCGCTAAAAGAGACCTTTAAGAAAAGTCAACAAATTCGAACCCGCCTAAAACGGCTTAATTTCGGCTTGTCGTCACCCGCAGGCGTTAGTCCTGCGGCTTTCTCCTCACGCAAAATTGCTCAAAAATCCTCTTGTTTTAGATTAAAGAATTTTAAAGAGGCAGATTTTTGGCTGTGTGCGGCAGTCGGGCTGCCGCCCGGCAACGGCAAAACTTTAAGCATCACAAAACTAAGGGATCCTTTCGAATTCTCGAGTATTTTAACAAAGCAAAGGCGGAAATCCGTCCTTTAAAATCGGGTCCGGATTGTCGGCTTTGCTTATCCGGTTTTGCATAATAATTACCTTGCAAGAAGTGCTGAATTACATATCAAATGACTGAATAGTAATCAAGGCATCAGAATAACTATACTAATATTTCTTAAACGCAGAGGATTTTTGAACAGCTTTAAAGAAATTTTGTTCTGACTAATCGTTTAAGACTATGCTGTTTTAATTTTCAAGCAAAGATAATAAATCGTCAATTTTTGCTTCAGCCTGTGAAATTGCATCGAGTCTTTCACTTTCGGTTGTACCTGTTCCGTCAACCAAGAGTTCTTTGAAATCGGAGATTCCCATGAATTTTACAATATCTTCGACATATCCAAGGCCTTTATTGAGCATAGGCCTTAGGAAAAACGGAAGACTCATTCCTGATGACTGAACATATATAAACAATCTTTTCCGATCATTCAAAAGACCGTGTGGCTTGTCATTTTTGAATGCAATGGTCTTACCGGCCATAATAATGCAGTCAAGATATTGCTTAACTATTGCGGGATATGACATACTCCACATAGGTGAGGCAAGTATATATATATCATGATCCACAAATTGGTCACAAAGTTGATTGATTTGAGTTACATCAGCTTGTTCAGAAATGGTAAGATCCTTTAATGTCTCAGCGTTAACAAGGCTGTTTCGTCCTTCAAAATAATTGTATTTTATCACCGGGATAGGGGCGGTATACAGATCCAGTTCGGTTACCTGGATATCTGAATTTTCTTCACATATTCTGTTTACTAAACGCCTTGCAACCGTACGGCTTGAGGACAATTCTTCCGGTTTAGTATTAGCGGTAATATAGAGAAGTTTTTTCAAAAATAAAACCTGCTTTCAAATAATATTTACTGTGAAATATTGTTTGCAGAAGCAGTTTTTTTATTCATTAATATAATTTTTACTTGTTATAACTGTTGATTTCGCCAAAAATCCACTGATTGTACATTAAGTCCGGTAACAAACGAAATATTTTCACACGACATTTCAGAGAAATCTGGTTGCTGACAAATTTCTGAGAGTAACAGACAGGCTGCAAAGTAATCAGCCTGATATTCAAAACTATTTGTTTCTGAGCCTCTCTTTTTTGTCATAAACATATAATTCATATCCGGATGGAGCAGTGCGTGACCCAATTCGTGAGCAGCAGTTACTTTAGCTTTCTTCTCGGGAAGGTCTTTGTTTATAAGAATTACCTGCTGATTTAAGACTTTATAGTAAACACCATTTGTTTTTAAGGGTATTTTCACAAAAAAACAATTGATGTCAAGCTCATTGCAAATCTTAAAGGGATCGTTAAAGTGATATTTGTCCAATAAACTTTGAACTAGTAGATTTATTTTTTTCATTGGGTCTTGCTACTTCCTTTTTTTGAAAGCACAACTGCGGCACTAACTTCAATAGCATCCATTAATTGCTTTATCTCGGCATCGTTGAGCTCTTCACCGTTAAACATAAGTCCGTCGGTACAAAATAGTCGATTTTTAAGTTCAGAGATAACCTGAGCCACATCGTTTTGACTATTACAAAGCATATAGTCGGTGGATACTCCGAAAAATGATGCGATTGAAGTAAGTTCTGAAATAGAGGGATTCCTTCTTCCCTGTTCATACATACCGATAGTACTGGCTTTCATACCCAGAAGTTGCGCAAGCTCTCTCTGAGTCAAACATTTGGCTTTCCTCAATTTTTTCAGCTTGTCGCAAAACATAGCTAAACTCCCTCTCTAATTCGACCATAAACATTATATCACACAAAATGTTGTATTTCAAGGAAAAGTTAAACTTTTATGTATTAAATAGTTGTTTGTATCCTATAAATGGTAAATAACACATAATGTGTAATATTTTTGTCGAAATTACTTGAAATTACACGAAAAAGGTGGTAAAATTAAAATATAAAGGAAAAAACTTGAAAAAATACAAGTTTTTCAAAAACACACGTAATGTGTAGTCTGGAGGAAAAATATGACGCTTTATGAATTAGGAACACAATACTTTGAGGAATCAATAAGGCTTAAAAAGCGGCTTGCGGAGGTAAAAAAATGTTTGAGAATTGTATTGACAGCGACGAGCAACTTTTGTTAAGGAGAAGAATTTACTATCTTGAAACCGAAATCAGAGATTGCATAAGAACCGGAAATGAACTTATAAATTATTATGAACGGGATGAAGAAAATGAACAGGCTTATTCAGCTTAATGAGTACGGAATGGGAATTCCGTCATATGAGGAATTTATTCATAAGGATGACCCTGAAGCACGTGCAATACGGAAAAAAGCTGCAGCAATACAGCTTCATACCGTTATAAACAATGAACTTACCGAAAGACAGAAAAAATACATTGAGATGTATTTTTTTAAAGGGCTTAATACAGTTCAGATAGCACAGGAGTTGGGGGTGAATAAATCGACTGTAAGCCGGACCATAATGAGAGCAAAAAATCGTATTTCACGGAGCATGAAATACGGCTTTGAAAGATTTTAACGAGGATTTTATGAAATTATGGGAATTAAATATCCCGAAGCAATTCCGACAGCGGCTGAAATAATGATAATCAGAATGGGATGAACCTTTTTAAGAGCGAGGACAAGACATCCTCCGAAAAGGGCGGCTGATACCCAAAAGCTTATTGTTGAAAGATTGGATAATGAAAATCCGTTTGGAAAGAAAACAGCAGAAAAGAATGACAATACCGCTGCTCCAATAAGACCAACCACAACGGGTTTTAATCCATTCATGCATCCGTTGACAATTTTATTTTCACGGAAAGCATTGTAAAATTTTGATACGATAAGGATTATTATAAAAGATGGAAGCACAACTCCAAGCGTTGAACAAAGCGAGCCGAGAACGGCAAATATTGCCCCCGAAGAACCGGCGGTTTCAGCACCGACATAGGTTGCAATATTTATAGCGAAAGGACCGGGAGTGGATTCACTCACTGCTACGAAATTTACGAGTTCTTCCATTCCCATCCAAGCATTTTTTGTAACATAACTTTGGATAAGAGGAAGCATGGCATAGCCTCCTCCGAAGGTAAAGAGACCGATTTTAAAGAATGTCCAGAAAAGTTCAAAATAAATCATAAGCTTTTGCCCTGCCTTTCTGCAATCAGGGTTGCGGCAAGTCCGACAAGTGCACTTGAGATTATAATCACAAGGACGTTAACACCGAATATTGCCGAAGCAATAAATGCACAAGCAGCAATAACATAAGAAATAACATTTTTTGGGCATTGCTTATACATAGAAATGAATGCTTTTAATATAAGAGCTAAAACTCCCGCCCTAATACCGTTAAATGCATATTTTACAGCCTGAATACTTTCGAACTGATGAAGGACGAATGAAATTGCGAGTATAATTATAAATGACGGAAGGACCGTTCCAAGGGTTGCAAAAAAAGATCCCAAAACACCGCCGACCTGGTACCCCACAAAGGTTGAAGTATTTATGGCAATAGGACCGGGAGTGGATTCTGCAATGGCTACGATGTCAAGTATATCTTTTTCTTTGATCCAGCCTTTTTTATCAACCATTTCATGCTGAATAAGCGGAATCATGGCATAGCCGCCGCCAAATGTGAATGCTCCGATTTTGAAAAAGGAGCTGAAAAGTATCCAGTATTTCTTCAAATCAATTTTCATAAAGAGTCTCCAGTCATTTGTAGATTATATTAGTATATACTAATATATCAATA
>CABUCT010000029.1 GCA_902490145.1 uncultured Oscillospiraceae bacterium | reverse complement strand
TACAAATATTTACAAATATCAACATATTTTCTATATAATTTGAAACAAAGTAATTATTTCACTGTAAACAAAAAGGAATAGTGTCAAAAATTGAAAAACAATTGAATATAGAATCATCGGAAAATTAAAAATTTCAAACTTTTAAATTCGATTTCACAAGATTTTTCCTGTTATGATTCTATAAATATATTAAAAACGAACAAAAGCGTTGCTTTGTTTTTTTAACTAAGCAACGCTTTTGTTATGCGGTTTTTCATCTCGTATCATGCTTGAACACTGTATTAAAACCACAAATTCAACACAATTTGAACATATAGAAATTTCTTGTACTCAATCCTTTTATTTAAAGCGAATACCCAAAAGTACGTTTTGACTCCGTTTTGCAATTTTTCAAAGTTCTTGAATAGGTTAAATCTGCACAAGCCTTTAAAGGATTTAGTTTCTTCCATCTATAAATAGTTCGTTCTAAGTCAGTTTGTATTAGATAAAATTTTAATCTTATCGTTCGTGTGTCATCCCTGTTCAACTTAAATCAAAAAGAACTCTTTCATAGTCTTTCACATAGTATCTTATATTTTTGCGTCCCTTTTGAATAATCGTGTGTCCCTCAGCTTCCAGTTTCTCTTTCTGTGCCATCACACCGCCGGGGTATTTCTCATTCAGTTCACCACTTGCTTTTAATGTTCTCCAATAAGGAGTTTTATCATCTGTCCTCTGATAGCTTGCCCATGCGGCAATAGATACGAAAATACCTGCTGTAATAGGTTCTGTAAAATCTGCACCGTTTAATTTTGCAAAGTATTCTCTTATTTTTCCGACTGTAATTACTTTTCCGCATGGTATTTTCTTCATCACTTTGTCATAGTCAATTGGCGGGGCAAAATACATTCTGCTTCCACCATATTTTTGAATACTTTTCTGGTCTGTAATTTTCTGAATCTTTGGCATATCCTTATTATCATGCAACATCGCATTAAAATCTTTCTTATCTTCATTAGCCATATCAGTCACCTCCCGTTTTAAATATAATCAGTTTTTTAACTTCATGCAATGAGACAGTTTGAAAAATATCGATAATTTTAAATTTTTTTCTGTTATCTAATCCTCTAACTCGTGACATCAATATCACTGTAACAACCAGTATCTAATCCGAGTCTACAGCCCAATCTTTGCATATGTTCCATAAAAATAATCGAGCTTTCTCAGGATTTGTTGTCTTAGTTGACTCGCCCGAAAAAGCCCGAAAATAGCTTTTTTCTTTTAATTCTGTACTTTACTCAATAATGCTACACACTCCACATGGTTTGTATGAGGGAACATATCCACAGGACAAAGCTTTTTTACAACATACTTCTTGGTAAGTAAATTAAGATCCCGTGCCATTGTTTGAGGGTTACAGGAAACATAAACAATTTTTTTGGGGGCTACTGAAAGAAGTGATTTCAAAAACTTCACACTGCTTCCTGCCCTTGGAGGATCCATAAAAACAACATCAGGCTTTTCTCCGAAAGATGCCGCCTCTTTCATAAAATCCCCCGCATCAGCCGCAAAAAACTCAGCATTTTCTATGCCGTTAATTGCAGCATTTTCTTTTGCGTCACGCACAGCATCAGGATTTAATTCAACACCCACAACTTTACCCGCTCTTTTTGACGCGATAAGTCCGATTGTACCTATTCCGCAATAAGCATCAAATACTATTTCATTTCCGGATAAATCGGCATATCCGATCGCTTTTGAATATAGAACTTCCGTCTGTACCGGATTTATCTGATAAAATGATTTTGCTGAGATTTTAAACCGAAGCCCACACAGAACGTCTTCTATATAGCCTTTTCCAAAAAGTACTTTTTCCTTTTCGCCCAGCACAAGACTTGTAAATCCAGAATTTATATTTTGAATAACAGTCGTTATTTCGGGATTTTTTTCAAGAAGAGCTGTTATGAAAGCGTTTTTTGACTTAAAGATATTTGTTGCGGTTACAAGAACAACCATAATCTCTCCGGTTGAGAATCCTCTTTTAACCAAAACATGACGCAAAAAACCGATTTCTCTCTTTTCGTCATACGCCGAAAGTCCGAATTTGGGCAGCATTTCCCTTATATCTACAATGATTTTATCTGCCTTTTCGTCCTCTGTAAGGCAACTGTTAACGCATACAATTTTATGTGAGCTTGACTGATATACTCCTGAAATTATACGATTCCTTGAATTAGTTGCAAAAGCGGCCTGTACCTTATTCCGATAATAATACGGATTCTTCATCCCCACTATTTTTTCGGGTTTTGCAAAACGTGATAACAAGGCCTTTACCTTTTTCTGTTTATATTGAAGCTGATCAGCATACGTCATATTCTGAAGCTGACATCCACCACATTTTTTAGCTACAGGACATTTCTTTTCGTTCATCCTTGTTTTTCTCCTTTGCTCCGAGAATGTTATAAACACCTACCGAACATATAACTATCGTCGCTCCTATAAAAGAGTAAATTCCAATCGTTTCATGGCAAAAAACTGCCACGAGTATCGGGTTTAAAATCGGTTCGATCGTTGAAATTATTGATGCTGTTATTGGCGTTACCTTTTCAAGTCCTGCTGATAAAAGTACATAAGAAAGTCCCATTTGAACAGTACCAAGCAATATCACCGCCCACCAATTTGTAAATCCAAATTGTGTTTCGGAAAACCAAAACGGTATACTTATAACAACACTCATAAACTGACTTATTACCACAGAGCTTTCAAAATCAGAATTTTTTATTGATTTTTGCATAAATACAATCGCATAAGTCGCCCCTGAAATAATAGCCAGAATATTTCCTAAAAATCCACCGCTCGTAAGACCGTCCAAAAAGAAGCATATAATTCCCAAAAAGA
This sequence comes from uncultured Oscillospiraceae bacterium, assembly GCA_902490145.1. GTDB lineage: Bacteria > Bacillota > Clostridia > Oscillospirales > Acutalibacteraceae > UMGS1484. The sequence continues at coordinate 7,975 of CABUCT010000029.1, read as the reverse complement.
CAACAACGCAAGTAATAACTTCAACCTTTTTTGGACGTTTGCCCAAAAATACCGCCGTGAAAATTATGATAAATATCGGCATTGTAAATTGAAGAACTATTGCGTTTGCCGCAGAAGTCATTTTGGTTGCCATTACATATGTAAAATTCATGATAGCATTGCAAACAGCGGCTAAAATAACAACTTTATTAACCTTGAATTTATGCTTTGTAGCCTTCATAAAAACAAGCATAACCAAAGCCCCGAAAATACTTCTTATTCCGTTTATAGTTATAGGTGACCATGATATAAGCTTTATAAGTATCCCTGCAAGACTGAATGAAACAGCCGACAAAAACACGCATATCGTGCCGCTTGATTTTGCTTTCATTTTATAGATCTCCGTTCTCAAATAATCCTATAGTTTCGACTTGTGTATCGTTGTCCAAACTCAAATACATATCCTTCTGAATAAACGGTAGCTCAAATTTGATCGGTTTGAGCCACTGTCTGTTCGATGCCGTTCCTCTTATATCTGGATTTCTGGGTATAAAGTATCCATCACCTGTATGATAGTGGACACTCTCGTATAGATATATACTTTTGTCTTTTCTTAATGTCATTATCCTCATTCGTGCCACAGGATGTGGTACCTTTATTATGTAAGCCTACTCCGAATTTTTCCCTTTGAGAGCAGGTTTATACAACTATTACACGTTATTGTATCATATAACTTTCGTTGTTTCAATAGAGTCCTTATATTGTTTGGAATTGCTTACACCTTCACATTTTTCTTTGTTCAAACAGTTTGGCGTCCCAGAAAAATTATCAACATCCAGAACTGCCCCATATGCATCGTGGCAGTAAGAAGTAGGGGATAAAACATTATAGTGAATTGAAATAAGAGTGAATGGATAGGATTTGCAGATTTACTTGCAAACTTAATAGAAAAATATGGGCCTTGATAATCTCCGGTGAAATACGGTCAAATCCGCCTGTTCTGCTTTCACTTGAAATGGTCTGTCTGGCGTGGGATAGCCCCTTTCCATTGTCATTAGTCGAAAAAAGTATAACGCATTAGACTTTGCAAACAAAATCATGTGACAGCAGAGATGCTTCTCGCCCCTATTGGAAACCCAGAGCCGAGGGGATTTTCTCTCTGGATACCCATGCATTTTTCTCACCATGGATACCAAAGCTTTAAAAATGCAGTTTGACACCCATGTTCCGAAAATACAAAAACGCTGCAGCTTCCATTCTGTATGGGAAATGAAAATTGCAGCGTTTTTTGTGTATGCCATAAGTAAAATTCTGGTTTTATCTTATAGCATTCTTCATGGATTTTACGTACTCACCTACATACTCAGGAGCGTCCTTGCCGTATTTCTCAAGCAACTTTATGATAGCTGAACCAACAATGGCACCGTCGGAAATGTCCGCCATTTTCTTTGCCTGTTCAGGTGTAGAAATGCCGAAACCAATGGCACAGGGAATATCAGTATTTTGCCTTACCACATTTACAATAGAGGTAAGATCCGTCTTAATCTCACTTCTTGTTCCCGTTACCCCGAGACTGGAGACAATGTACAAGAAACCTTCCGCCTCTTTTGCAATCATTGCAATGCGGTTTTCAGAAGTAGGTGAAATCAGAGGCACTAAATCAACACCGTACCGTTTGCAAATCGGCTGAAATTCCTCTTTTTCTTCAAAAGGCAAATCCGGTAGGATAAGTCCATCAATTTCGATATCCTTACAGGTAGCAATAAATTGTTCTGCACCATAGGAGAACACCACATTTGCGTATGTCATAAATACCATCGGCACCTTTACATCACGGCGAAGTTCTTTGACAAATGCGAATATCTTATCTGTAGTAATACCGCCGTTAAGTGCTCTCAGATTTGCCCGCTGAATCACAGGACCTTCAGCAGTGGGATCAGAGAATGGGATGCCAAGCTCAATCAGATCAGCTCCATTTGCCACGGCGGCACGAACAGCAGCAGCAGTCGTTTCCAAATCAGGGTCACCGCAAGTGATAAAGGCGATGAATGCCTTTCCATTTTCAAATGCTCTTCTTATATTACTCATGGATATCCTCCCCTCTGTAGCGGGCAATGGCAGCACAATCCTTGTCACCTCTGCCGGAAATAGTGATTACGATGATTTTATTTTTATCCATCATAGGTGCGATTTTCATTGCGTGTGCAACAGCATGAGCTGATTCGATTGCCGGAATAATACCTTCGGTCTTTGCCAGATATTCAAATGCGTTTACCGCTTCGTCATCTGTGACAGGTACATATTCTGCTCTGCCAATGTCGTAAAGATAAGCATGTTCAGGACCGACACCGGGATAGTCCAGTCCTGCGGAAATGGAGTAGACGGGAGCAATCTGACCATCTTTATCCTGACAGAAATAAGACTTCATACCGTGAAAGATACCGAGTCTGCCTGTAGCAATGGTAGCTGCTGTTTCAAAAGTATCAATGCCTCTGCCAGCCGCTTCACAGCCAATCAATCTTACATCCTTATCTTCAATAAAATTATAGAAAGAACCGATGGCATTTGAGCCACCACCCACACAGGCAATGACAGCGTCTGGCAATCGGCCTTCCTTTATAAGAATCTGCTCCTTAATCTCTTTGGAGATGACCGCCTGAAAATCACGAACTATCGTTGGAAATGGATGGGGACCCATGACCGAACCGAGACAATAATGCGTATCGAATATTCTTGATGTCCACTCTCTCATAGCCTCGGAAACCGCATCTTTAAGAGTTGCCGTGCCTGTTTTAACAGGAATCACCTCCGCACCAAGCAACCGCATACGGTACACATTGAGTGCCTGACGAATGGTATCTTCTTCACCCATAAATATCACGCATTCCATACCCATAAGAGCAGCCGCAGTTGCTGTAGCAACACCATGCTGACCGGCTCCGGTTTCGGCAATAAGTCTTGTCTTTCCCATCTTTTTTGCAAGTAACGCCTGACCGAGTACGTTGTTGATTTTATGTGCACCGGTATGGTTTAAATCTTCACGCTTAAGATAAATTTTGGCACCGCCCAAGTCTTTTGTCATCTTCTCGGCATAGTAAAGCCGTGACGGTCTGCCCGCATATTCGTTGAAAAGTTCAGTAAGTTCGCGATTGAATTCGGGGTCGTTTTTATAATAGTTATACGCTTCTTCCAGTTCAATCACTGCATTCATCAGCGTTTCGGGGATATATTGTCCACCGTGAACACCGAAGCGTCCGTTTGGATTTGTCATAATTTGTATTCCTTTCTAACAGCGTCAACAAATGCCGCCATTTTTGTTTTATCTTTTACTCCATTGGTTTCAATTCCAGAACTGACATCGACTGCAAAAGGATGGCATATTTTTACTGCTGATTGTGCATTGTCGGGTGAAAGTCCTCCGGCAAGAAAATACGGTCTCTTAATGCTATGTATCAGCTGCCAGTCAAACACAGTTCCCGTACCTCCGCCGGAATCAAGCAAAATATAGTCTGCGGTACTCTTTTGGGCATTTGCAATATCGTCTGTTGTTTCAATACGAAAAGCCTTGATAATCGGCTTATTAGTGAGTTTTTGCAACTGCTTTATATATTCCTCGTTCTCGACACCATGAAGTTGGGCAATGTCAATAATACCTTTATTTAAGAGATCAGCAATGATTTCCGGCTGTTCATTCACGAATACACCAACCGCTTGGATTTCGGGATAAAGCAGTCGTTTCAGCTCTGCCGATTTCTCGGGTGTAACATATCGGCGGCTTTTCAGTGCAAATACAAAACCGATATATTCAGGCCTTAGTTCGTTAGCTGCATCTATATCACACGGTCTCGAAAGACCGCAAAGTTTTATTTTTGTCATACCACACCTCGCAGTTCTGCAAGTTTGGCTTTTTTATCAGTCGCTCTCATTAGCGTTTCACCGATCAGCACAGCATCCGCTCCGATTTCGCAAAGCCTTGCCACATCCTCGGCATTTTTCACGCCGCTTTCGGAGACAAACAACACATCCCGGGGAATCCGCTCTCTGAGCTTGCGGCTGTTATCGGTATTAACTGAAAAGTCCCTGAGGTTACGGTTGTTGATACCAATGATACGTGCTCCTGAATTCAGTGCCATTTGTACCTCACTTTCATCATGTGCCTCTACCAAAGCAGAAATCTCCAGTTCATCACAAATGCTGATATAGCCTTTGATTTGTGCCTCACTCAATATTGAACAGATGAGTAACACCGCCGATGCTCCCAGCATCTTTGCTTTGTAAATCATGTATTCATCCACCGTAAAATCCTTGCGTAGACATGGGACAGAGACAGTTTTCACAATTTGTTCCAGGTACTCATCACTACCAAAAAACCATTTTGGCTCGGTCAGAACCGAAATACAGTCTGCACCTGCCGCCTCATATTCCTTGGCAATGTCCAAATACGGAAAATCAGGTGCGATCAGTCCTTTGGACGGAGATGCTTTTTTGCACTCGCAGATAAAGGAGATACCTGTTTTTTTAAGAGCATTTTCAAAAGCAAAGTTTCCTTTGGGGAGAGATAAGGCTTGCCGCTTGATTTCATCGATCGGTATTTTCTTTTTGGCTTCAAATACCCTTTGTCGGGCATAACTTGCAAGCTGGTCTAATATCGTCATATTTCCACCTCTGGACGGTTGCTGACTTCGATAAATTTGTTCAAGGTTTTAAGAGCCTTTCCGGAATCAATAATCTCTGCTGCAAGAACGATACCATCCTTCATGCTGTCAGCCTTACCGCCGATGTAGAGTGACGCACCGGCGTTCATCAAAACAGCATTTCTCTTATGACCTTTTTCGCCGTTTAAGATAGCAAGGGTAATCTTAGCATTTTCTTCGGGAGTTCCGCCCTTCAGGTCCTCTTTCGTGCAGCGATCAAACCCGAAGTCCTCAGGCGTGATAACAGAGGATTTAAACCATCCGTCTTTGATTTCGCATATAGTAGTCGGTGCACTCATTGAAATTTCATCCAGCTTATCCTGACCATAAACTACCATGCCACGCTTGATGCCAAGATTGATGAGTACCTGTGCCAGTGGCTCCACCAGATAACCGTCATACACCCCAAGAAGCTGCATGGACGGTGTGCCGGGATTAGTCAGTGGCCCAAGAATGTTGAATACAGTGCGGAATCCCAGTTCCTTACGAATAGCCCCCACATACTTCATAGAGGTATGATATTTCTGTGCAAAGAAAAAACATATACCGACCTCATTCAGAAGTTCAATACATCTTGATGGACTCTGCTGAATATTTACGCCGATGGCTTCCAAACAATCTGCCGTTCCGCATTGTGAGGATGCGGCTCTGTTTCCGTGCTTGGCAACCATCATACCGCCTGCCGCCGCAACAAGGGCAGAAGTGGTGGAAATATTAAAGCTGTGTGCATTGTCACCGCCTGTACCGACGATCTCAAAAAGCTCCATTCCTGTTTCAACCTTAGTTGCGTGTGCTCTCATAGCAGCCGCACATCCGGCAATTTCATCGGTCGTTTCCGCTCTTGCACTCTTAGTAGAGAGTGCGGCAAGAAAGGCTGCATTCTGGGTAGGAGATGTTTCCCCACCCATAATTTCATTCATGACGGTATATGCCTCATCATAGGTGAGATCTTCTTTATTTACTATTTTTACGATTGCTTCTTTGATCATGGCTTATATCTCCTTTATAAAATTTCTAAGCATTGTTTTACCATCCGCTGTCATAATGGATTCCGGATGGAACTGCACACCGTAAATCGGATACTTTTTGTGCTGTACCGCCATCACTTCACCGTCTTTAGTAAGAGCGGTTATACGCAGGTCTTCGGGAATTGTATTCGGATCAGCCGCAAGGGAATGATATCTTGCCACAAGCCCCGTTTCAGAACATCCTCTGAACAGTGGGCAGTCATTATCAAACTTTACTTCCGACTGTTTACCGTGCATCAGTTCCTTTGCGTAGGTAACGATTGCACCGAATGCAGTACAGATTGCCTGATGTCCGAGACAAACTCCTAAAATCGGAATATCTTTTCCGAGAACCTTTGCGGCTTCAACAATAACTCCTGCGTCTTCGGGTCTTCCGGGACCGGGTGACAAAATAATGCGATCGGGATTCAAGTCTCTGATTTCTTCTACTGTCATTTCATCGTTGCGGATGACTTTGATGTTCGGATCAATCTCACCGATAAGCTGAAAGAGATTATATGAAAAGCTGTCATAGTTATCAATAAGTAAGATCATAACTCTGCCTCCTGTGCAAGTTCCAATGCCCTAAGAGAAGATTTTGCTTTGTTTAGACATTCCTCAAATTCCTTTTCGGGAATAGAATCTGCCACAATTCCGGCTCCGCTTCTCACAAATACCTTGTTGTTTTTCTTATACGCAATACGGATGGCGATGCAAGTATCCATATTTCCTGTAAAATCGATATATCCTATAGCTCCGCCATAAATGCCTCGCTTGTTATTTTCAAGTTCTCCAATAAGCTGACAGGCTCGGATTTTCGGTGCACCTGAAAGCGTTCCTGCGGGCAAAACCGCTTCAATGGCATCCAATGCATCATGTTCATCCGTTATTTCACCTCGCACGGTAGAGCCGATGTGCATAACGTGTGAGAATCGTTCAATGGAATGGAGTTTTTCAACCTGAACCGTGCCAAATTTGCTGATCTTTCCCAGATCATTTCGACCCAAATCCACCAGCATATTGTGTTCGGCAAGCTCTTTCGTGTCGGCAAGCAATTCTACTTCAAGTGATTTGTCCTCTTCATCGGTTTTACCTCTCGGTCTTGTGCCGGCAAGCGGAAAGGTGTGCAGCACACCATTTTCAAGTTTAACAAGGGTTTCAGGAGAAGCACCCGCAACCTCTACGTCCGTTCCCGAAAAATAGAACATATACGGCGAAGGATTGATGGTACGAAGTATACGATAAGTGTTGAGTAAACTTCCTTCAAAGGGAGCACTCAGACGATTGGAAAGCACGATCTGGAAAATATCTCCCTCACGTATATAGTGTTTTGCTTTCTCGACCATACCACAAAACTGTTCTTTATTAAACAGGGGCGTGACTTCGCCAAGCAGCTTTCCACCGGATTCATTCTTCTTTTCACCGCTTTTAAGAAGCTCAACAAGCTGTTTGAGCTCCATAACTGATTTGTTGTATCCTACCTCTACATCGTCAAGCGGCATATTGACAATGAGAATGATTTTCTGCCGGAGATGATCAAAGGCGATAACTTTATCGAATAGCATCAGGTCAATATCCTTGAAGTCCTCGGTATCCTCCACATCACATCGTACCGTCGGCTCACTATACCCGAGATAATCATAGGAAAAATAACCGACAAGTCCGCCGGTAAAAGAAGGCAGATAATCAAATCTAGGGCTTTTATAATCGGCAAGTATCTGGCAAAGATAATCGGATGGATTATCCGTTTTAACCTTGAGATTTCCGATCTTCATTTCGCCGCTAATACAGGTGATCTCCAACTTCGGCTCAAAGCCAAGGAAAGTATAGCGTCCCCAAGTCTCGTTTGCCTGTGCAGATTCGAGCATATAGCAATGTGTCGATACATTTTTCAGTATCTTCATTGTTTCGATTGGTGTGGTGAAGTCCGACAACATCTCACAGCTCACCGGAAGCACATTGTATTTTCCGGTAGCTGCAATTTTTTTAACTTCACTAAGAGTAGGTGAAATTTTCATATTAGTTTACCTCCAAGTCAGGACCTTCGGCTAAGCCGAAGGCTTGAGTAAGCCCTAGAAGGGCATTTTACAGGCAGACATTTTAAAGATGCATTGAAATTCTTTGGCTTGCATCTACTGTCTCGTGCCCGTAAACGGGCATTTTCTCCACTCATCGAGCCCTCCTGAACTAATTGATTATTCATTTTCATCTCGCTTCGCTCGATGCTTGAAACTAAAGCTTTTTTACGGGATAACTCCTCCGGCTATGCCGGAGGTTTCTGTTGACAAATAAAAA
>CABUCT010000028.1 GCA_902490145.1 uncultured Oscillospiraceae bacterium | reverse complement strand
CAAAGTTTTGAAAAGATCTATAAAGTCTTGTTCTTTTCCGGCCCCGCCTGACGCAATCACAGGAACACTTACTGCATTACAAACCTCATTCAGCATTTCCAAATCAAACCCTTGCTTTACGCCGTCGGTATCAATAGAATTAACCACAACTTCTCCGGCACCCATATCCACACATCGCTTGATCCATGAAATTGCTTCCATACCGGTATCTTCACGACCACCTTTTGCAAACACACGAAACTCGCCATTCAACCGTTTTATATCTGCTGATAAAACTACACACTGATTACCATATCGTTTGGCTGCCTGCTTTATAAGATTCGGATTCCGAATAGCACCAGAATTTACACTCACCTTATCGGCCCCGCATTTAAGCACGCGGTCAAAATCATCTACCGTATTAATTCCGCCTCCGACAGTAAGAGGAATAAAAATTGTTTTTGCAACTTCACACAGAATATCTGTAAAAAGACCTCTTCCCTCTGCTGACGCCGTAATATCGTAAAACACAAGTTCATCTGCACCACATTCGCTGTAATACCGTGCAAGTTCCACCGGAGATGACACATCAGACAGCCCCTCAAAATTCACGCCCTTTACAACACGTCCGTTTTTCACATCAAGGCAGGGTATAATTCTCTTGGTTATCATTTTGCCACCTCGATTGCTTCCTTCAAATTTATTGCACCTGTATAGTATGCTTTCCCGATGATAGCACCGTAAAGAGACAATTTTGATAATGCACGAATGTCATCCATAGAAGAGACACCACCGGACGCCACGATTTGCATACTGTATCGTTCCGACAGTTCCTTATATAATGTACGGTTGGTTCCTTGCATTGCACCATCACGGGAAATATCGGTACAAATAAGAGTTTTCACTCCAATATTTTGCATTCTCTTGCAAAACTCATAGCATGAATATTCAGACTTTTCGGTCCATCCTTTTATGGCCACACAGCCTTCTTTTATATCTACGCCGACCGCTATTTTATCTCCATACTTTTCAACAGCATTCAAAAGAAACTTTTCATCTGTTACAGCAGCAGTTCCTAAAATTATGCGATTTACTCCGATAGAAAGATATTTTTCCACAGTCTCCATGCTGCGTATACCGCCACCGATCTCGGTAAAAAGTCCCGATTCATTCACAATTTTCTCCACTGTATCAATATTTGGAGTACATCCGCTTTTAGCACCCTCCAAATCTACCAAATGAAGATACCTTGCACCTTGTTTCACAAAATCCTTGACTACCTCAACGGGATTCGGATTATAAACCGTCATTTGAGCATAGTCACCTTTTAGTAACCGCACTGCCTGACCTTCATACAAATCAATTGCAGGAAAAATGTTCATTCTAACCCTCCCATTCACAAAAACCTCGTAAAATATTAAGTCCAGTATTCCCGCTCTTTTCGGGATGAAATTGACAGCCGCAAACATTTCCTTTTGCTACTGCTGCCGTAAGTTCTGCACCGTATTCAGTAGTAGCAATTAAAGAAGTTTCGCAATTCGAGCCGTAATAAGAATGGACAAAATATACGTGATCTCCATCATTTATATACTTGAAAATAGGATGCTTTTCTCCGACAAAATGCAGTGCATTCCATCCAATGTGAGGAATCTTTAAATCTGAGGAAATAACCTCACTTATAGGTCTGACAGTTCCGTTAATCAAAGACAGTCCTTCGTGATTACCGTATTCTATGCTGCTGTCAAACAAAAGCTGCATTCCAAGGCAAATTCCCATGATCGGAGTCCCTTCCTTAGCCTTTTGACAAAGAAGTTTATTAAGTCCGCTTTCACGAAGTTTTTTTGCCGCATCATAAAATGCTCCCACGCCCGGTAAAATCAGATGATCAGCCTTTTCTATAACACAGGGATCTCCGCTGACAACAACCTCCTTACCAATAAAAGCAAAAGAGCTTTGAAGAGAAAAAAGATTTCCTACTGAATAATCCACAATAGCAAGCATTACAGCACTCCCTTAGTAGAAGGGACTTTTCCCAACTTTGTTTCATCTATTTTTGCTGCCATTGATAAGCTGCGTGCGACTGATTTGAAAGTTCCCTCAATTATATGGTGAGAATTTGTTCCGGAAAGCTGTTTTATATGAAGCGTGATTCCAGCTTTCCGAACAAAAGCAAGCCAGAACTCCTCAACAAGTTCAGTATCAAATGTACCAACCTTTTCAGTAGGAATACTCAAATCATAACAAAGCATTCCCCTTCCCGAAATATCCACGGCAGACATAATAAGAGCTTCATCCATCGGAAGTATTTTATCGCCATATCGTGAAATTCCTCTTTTATCGCCGATAGCCTCGGAAAAAGCCATACCAAAGCAAATTCCAATGTCTTCCACCGTATGATGATCATCAACAAAAGTATCACCTTTACACACAATGTCAAGATCAAAACAGCTATGTGCAGAAAGCAAGGTTAACATATGGTTCAAAAAGCCGCAACCGGTATCTATATTTGAAGTTCCATTGCCGTCAATATTCAATTTAAGCTTAATATCAGTTTCGGCAGTTTTTCGCTGAATCGTGCTTGTCCTCATCCAGTAACACCTTCCTTTATAATTGTTTTTACCGTATCAATCAAAGTTTCCATTTGCTCTTTTGTTCCTATGGTAATTCGATTATAGTTGCTTATTTTCGGTATATCAAAATGTCTGATCAAAATTCCCCGCTCTTTAAGCTTTATATAAAGCTCTTTTCCATCCAAAGCTTTATGTTCGGCAAATAGGAAATTTGCTTTTGAATCAGTCACTGTAAACCCCATTTCTATAAGCTTTTGTTTGGTAAAATCACGATTATTTATAATAGTATCACAATTATCTCGGTAATAATCGAATTCATTTAATGCTGCAATGCCCGCTGCCATGGTCATGCGATTTATATTATACGGATTTGTGGAATATTTTATAGTATTTAAATCTGCAATAAGTGCCTTGCTTCCAATACCAAATCCAAGCCTTGCCCCTGCCAGTGAATAGGATTTTGAAAATGTACGTGTTATCAAAAGATTATCATATTTGTTCACAAGAGAAATACAGCTTTCTCCCCCAAAATCAACATAAGCTTCATCTATTACTACCACATTATCAGGATTTGATGAAATAATCCGTTCAATCTGTTTTGCAGATAAAGCAAGTCCTGTCGGTGCATTGGGATTTGCAATGACAATATTCATTCCTATGTCTTCATAATCCTTAACATCAACCGAAAAATCGGGTTTTAAAGGTATCGTTTTATAAGGTATCCGATTAACCTCAGCAAACACGGAATAAAAGCCATATGTTATCGCAGGAAAAGCAAATGGATGCCTTTCATCTCCAAAAGCCATGAAAGCAAAATTTAAAATTTCATCTGAACCATTGGTCATTAAAATTTGATCCGGCTCAACTCCGAAAAATTCAGCTGCTTTTATATTAAGCTCCCGACATTCCGGATCTGAATACAATTGAAGATTATGACTTTCTGCCAGCACTGCATTGTAAACTCCCTGAGATGGTTCAAAAGGCGACTCATTTGTATTAAGTTTAATATACTTCTGATTTTTAGGTTGTTCACCGGGGGTATAAGCTTCAAGAGTATTATACTTTTCACTCATAAAACGGCTCATCGGTCATCCCCTCCAATACGAATAACAGCACTCTTTCCGTGTGCTGTGAGGCCTTCCTTTCGGGCAAAGAAATCAACATCTCTTGCAATTGCTTCAAACGCATCCTGCGGATAATAGATAAACTGAGATTTTTTAACAAAATCATCAACCGATAAAGGACTGGAAAACCTTGCTGTCCCGCCTGTCGGAAGGGTATGGTTCGGACCGGCATAATAATCACCCAAAGCTTCCGGACAATGTTTTCCCATAAAAACAGAGCCCGCATTTTTGATTTTATTAAGGTAATCAAAAGGGTTATCCACACAAAGTTCAAGATGTTCTGGAGCCAGCTCGTTTGCAATATCAATAACAACATCCAAAGTATCAGCAACGATGATCTTACCGTTGTTATCAATTGAAGCTCTTGCAATATCATTTCTTTCAAGCAGCGGGATTTGAAGTTCAAGTTCTTTTTGAACTTCTGTCGCAAGCTCCATGCTGTCAGTAACAAGCACAGCACTTGCAAGCTTGTCATGTTCTGCCTGTGAAAGAAGATCTGCTGCCACATTTTTCGGTGATGATGTTTTATCTGCCACAACAAGTATCTCACTTGGTCCGGCGATCATATCAATGGAAACCTTTCCAAAGACCTGCTTTTTTGCTTCTGCCACAAACGCATTCCCCGGTCCTACAATCTTGTCCACCTTTGGAATACTTTCGGTGCCATAAGCCAAAGCAGCGACAGCTTGTGCTCCACCAACCTTAAATACGCGATCAACACCTGCAATATACGCTGCCGCCAAAATTTCCGCTGCAACCTTTCCATTTTTGCTCGGAGGTGTTACCATTACAATTTCATCACATCCTGCAATTTTGGCTGGTATGCTGTCCATAAGAACAGTGGACGGATATGCAGCTGTACCACCCGGTACATACAGGCCGGCTTTTTCGATAGGAATCACACGCTGACCAAGTACTTCCCCATTATCACCAAATACAGTATAATTGCCGCGTTTCTGCTGTTCGTGAAAACGACGGATATTTTTAGCCGCTGTTTCTAAAATACGAATAAATTCCGGTTCGGTTTCAGCCAAAGCTTCTTTGAATTCATTCTCTGTTACTTCTAAGGTTTCGAGCTTTGCACCGTCAAACTTTTCACAGTATCGATACAACGCACTGTCACCGTTTTCCCGTACATCTTCAATAATATCTTGTACTATCTTAGAAACATCGGTTTTTGGTGACATTCTTGAAAATATTTCTTTATTATCAACCTGTCCGTAATTATATATCGAAATCATTTTTTTGCCTCCACTTGTTTTCTCAGCTCCGCAAGTACTTTACTTATAGCCTCGTTTTTAAATTGATATGACGAACGATTTGAAATCAAACGAGCACTTATTGGAACGATTATTTCAAGCGGTTCTAAATTATTTTCAAGCAAGGTTGTACCTGTTTCCACAATGTCCACAATTACGTCGGATAAATTCAAAATCGGAGCCAGCTCAATAGAACCGTTCAATTTTATAATATCAATATCTCTTCCGAGTCTTCGGTAATAATCAGTAGCTATATTTGTAAATTTTGTTGCCACCCGCAAGGTATTTTCAGTGTTATCATGAAATCCTTTTGGTCCTGCGACTGCCATGCGGCATTTTCCAACGTTTAAATCCAATAACTCAAAAACCTCAGGACTGTATTCTAAAAGAATATCCTTACCTGCAACGCCGATATCCGCCGCACCTCTTTCAACATATATTGCAACATCAGACGGCTTTACCCAAAAGAAGCATACTCCCGCTTCCCTATTCTCGAATATCAGCTTCCGAGTATCTTCCAAAACCTCGGGGCAGGAAAATCCTGCTGATTCAAACATTTTATATACCTTTTCACCAAGTCTGCCTTTAGGCAAAGCAACTTGAAGCAAATCACTCATCAATCTTTTCCCCCAGTTTTGTTTATATTAAAATACTCAATTTCACGATATACAAGCTTATCTGAAGTAATTGTTTGTGCCGATACGCTTTTACCCTCTTTTATCAGCTGTGTTACACGTTGCTGCACAGCCTTTGGGTCTTCATTTGGTTTGTAAATCAAAAGTACATCTACGTCATAAGGTTTTTGAATTTTTAACCGTTCAAGCAAATCTAAATATACTGCAAATCCGATTGCTTTTGCCGACTTTCCCATTTTTGTCATAAGGCGGTCATACTGTCCTCCGCAAATCACGCTTGACGGAATACCTTCCACAAACCCCTGAAACACGAGGCCATTATAATAGTTCATATCGTTTGTTAGTGAAAGATCAACACGCACACATATATCAGATATTTCATTTACCTGGTTTGCCACAGTCTCAAGCTGTTTTAATGCATCAAGGATTTGGGCATCGTCAGTTAATTTTTCAATTTTTGAAACCACATCCGCAGGAGTTCCGTAAGTCTGTGTCATTTCTGAAAGAATTATTGCGGTTTCAGCGGAAATTTGATACTTTCGGCAAATCTCACACACACCATGGAAATTTTTCTCACCGATGCAAACAAGCAGTTCTTCCCTTGCCTGCTCGTTCTTTATTTCATCAAGAAGTATCGATATAATATCAAGATTTGATATATTAAGAACACAGTTATCAGATATGCTGCCAAGACTTGCTGCAGCAAGAGCTATAACCTCAAATAAATTATACTCGGTTATATCTCCCAAACACTCTAATCCTGTCTGCATAATTTCTTTATAGCTATGTGTTTTTTCCGAAACACGATATACGTTTTCATTATAATAAACGCGTTTAACGCCTTCGAGGTTTTCATTATAATTCTTAACAATAGATAATGTTACGTCTGGCTTCAATGCCATGAGCTTTCCATTGGTATCATTAAATGTAATAACACTGTCAGATACCAAAAAGTCCTTGTTTTGCCCGTAAAGGTCATATTCCTCAAACTTACTCATCTTAAAACAGGAATAGCCATGCATTCGATAAATATTGCGAAGCCGCATTATAACCTTTTCTTCACTTTTTAATATGCTGTCTTCTATATTCACTGGTTTTTCCCCTCTCGGATTCTTAAGTATGTTTATTAGCTATTTTTTACTACCAAAACGATTTATCATGCTAATACGCTATCATAATATCATCAAAAACCTATTATGTCAATAGTAACCAAACTAATAATATATAAGATTGAATACAACCCCAAAACACATCCCATAAATTTTATTTAGAATCAGTGGGATGTGTTTTGAAATATATACTATTCGATTTTCAATTTCTCATCAAATATACCTTCATAACAATGTACTATTTATTTGACTTCAACGCCTCTTGAAGATACTTTTTCTTCCTTTTTAATCTCCCCTGCAGCGGTAAGTGCCATTTTAGTAAACAGCGGACCTACAAGCTCATATATCATTACGGCAAACAGAACAATATTTCTGACAAGTCCCCCGTCAGCCTCTCCAAGCTGCATGGCTGTTACTGACATTCCTAATGCGACTCCCGCCTGAGGAAGCAAGGTGATTCCCAAATATTTGACCGTCTTTTTATCACATTTACTAAGCTTTGCACTGAAATAAGTTCCGATGTATTTTCCGGCCGAACGAAACAATATGAACAGAATTCCAATAACTACTATTGCCCCGTCACAAAACACTGAAAGTTTCAGTTCTGCACCGGAAAGAACAAAAAACAAAACAAACAATGGGGCAGTCCAACGATCACAGCGATCCATGAGTTCCTCTGAAAAATCACAAAGATTGCAGAAAACAGTACCCAACATCATGCAAGCAAGAAGTGAAGAAAATCCCACTTTTACCCCGCCAATATTGAATTTCATAAGTGATATTCCAACTGTCAGGAATACAAAAGTAACCGCCAATGAAAGACGTTTCGAACGGGAGTGGAAAAATTTTTCAAAATATGTAAGCAAAAGGCTCATCAATGTACCGAGAAGCAAAGAACATACGATTTCAATAAGAGGTTCAGCCACAATTGAAATCATATTTGGAGAACCGGTCTGAAGCCCTCTCGCAATACCGAAAGATACAGAAAATATTACAAGCCCAACTGCATCATCCAATGCAACAATAGGTAAAAGCAAGGATGTTAAAGGCCCCTTTGCTTTATATTGCCGTATGACCATAAGAGTAGCCGCAGGAGCGGTAGCAGCAGCAACAGCACCGAGAGTAATAGCTGCAGGAAGTGATATTTTATCAGGCATAATAAAATGAAAGGAAACAAGTGCCGCGTCAACAAAAATAGAAGCTGTTACGGCCTGAATTATTCCGATAACAGTTGCTTGTTTACCTGTTTTTTTCAACTGCGAAAGACGAAACTCATTTCCGATTGCAAATGCGATAAATCCCAAAGAAACATCGCTCAAAATACCAAGTGATGAAAGCTCTGCATCATTATGAAAACCAATACCCGGAATATTCAGTGCTCCAAGACAAAACGGTCCGATAATCACACCCGTAATGAGATATGCAGTAACAGCCGGAAGCTGCACTTTTTTTGCAATCCTTGATACTAATAATCCCACCAGCAAAGCGGTTCCTATGGAAATTAGTGTTAGTGACTCCATATAACGACCTTCTTATATAAAATATTAACTTTTTCAGTATATTCTTTTGCTACAATAAAGTCAAGAAAAACAAATAAAACTCCCTTTTACCTTTCATTTTGATGATACCAGGTTTTATAAATTCTTCATTAAAATACTCAAAAAGACAACTGCGTACTATGGATAGCCACCCGATAAGATTGAATTCCATTTAAATATTCTTTCGAGAATCCTTTATTTCAATTGTACGGAATATAGCTACACTCAATAACAAGATTTTAATTATTTTCAATATCGGTCTTTATCATTTCACGAATAATAGGTCACAAATAGGTTTTGAGCTGTCATCATCTTCGGGATCTAGGTTTGTGTTTTTACCTCGTATTAATCCTATTTTCAAAAGATCGATTGACATATAAGGATATTTTACTTTTCAAGAAATTTTTGTGCCAATACAGTCTTGCCTGTATGTGAAGCACCGGTAATTAAAATAATCATCGTTTTTTCTCCATTAGGTAATTTGTTAAAGAAATTCCATTTCTAATTGTTTGTTGTTCTCTAATCACTATATATCCTCTGTTTTCAAAAAATGGTTTTGCTGTAATAGACGCTTGTGTTGTTAATTTATCTACATCAACTGCCTTTTCCAATTCGTCGCAAATAGCAGTAGCAATTCCTTTTCTCTGATAATCTGCATGGACAAATAAACGGTCAAGATATCCCGTTTGATCTATATCTCCAAATCCCACTATAGTTTCATTATTAATCATCACAACGCTATGATGCTTTTGAAGCGACCGGTTCCATTTTTCCAAATCTCTCTGGTCTGTTGCCCATGCATCTAATTGCTCTTTTGTATAATCTTTCGCATTTACTTTATGAACTGTATTGTAAAACAGCTCTGTCAATTCTTTACAATCTGATGATTGATATTCTCTAATAAGCATTTTTTTCAACTCCAATTTTGATCTTTCGCTTTAACTTCACCACTGGCGATTTCAGATGTCGATGCGTAATTAGTGAAAGCTCCTGTTTCCAACTTCAACAACATAAAAGATTAAAGAGATAAATAAAATAACTAACACCCTAAAAACATCAAAAATCCGGTTATTTAATCATCTTTATTAATAATTTAAATCGTAAGCACTAATATGTTTCGGGAAGCACTGAATAATAAAAAATCCCATTTGATGAACAAATGGGATTATATAAAATTCTTATTTAACAGCATTAAGAAGGGCTTCAACCTTATCAAGTTTTTCCCATGGTAGATCAAGTTCCAGACGTCCAAAGTGTCCGTAAGCAGCAAGTTGACGGTAAATAGGCCTTCTTAAATTTAATGCACGGATTATAGCTTCCGGACGCATATCAAAGACCTCGCCTACTGCATTTTCGATTATTTCATCTTCAACCTTTCCGGTGCCGAAGGTATCAACCATTATGGATACTGGATGTGCAACTCCGATAGCATATGCAAGCTGAAGCTCACATTTTTCTGCAAGTCCCGCAGCTACAATATTCTTTGCTGCCCAACGAGCTGCATATGCAGCTGAACGATCAACCTTTGTAGGATCTTTTCCGGAAAATGCACCGCCGCCGTGACGAGCCGCACCACCATATGTATCTACTATTAATTTTCTTCCGGTAAGTCCTGTATCACCGCATGGACCTCCAACAGTGAATCTTCCGGTCGGATTTATATATATCTTGGTATTATCATCCATAAGGTCTTTAGGTATAACCTTATTTACTACCGTTTCAATAAGTTCGCTTCTAATTTGTTTTAAGGAAACCGATTCACTGTGCTGAGCGGATAAAACAACTGCATCTACACGGGAAGGCTTTCCATTGTCATATTCAACAGTAACCTGAGATTTTCCATCGGGACGAAGCCATCCAACCGTTCCATCCTTACGTACAGCAGCAAGCTTCTTTGAAAGTCCATGTGCCAAAACAAGCGAAAGAGGAAGATATTCTTCGGTTTCATTACATGCATAACCAAACATTATTCCCTGATCTCCCGCTCCATGGAGATTCAGTTCATCATCCTGGCCGTTTTTGAGTTCCATTGAATGGTCAACACCCAGTGCAATATCCGCAGATTGTTCATCAATAGCAGTTAAAACACCGCATGTATGCCCGTCAAAACCCATGGTCGGACTGTTATATCCTATTGAATTAACCACGCCTCTTGCTACTGCCGGAATATCTACATAGCAATCAGTAGAAATTTCACCCATTACTACAAGCGTTCCCGTAGTACAAAAGCTTTCACACGCAACGCGGGCATTTTTATCTTTCGAAATAATTTCATCAAGAACAGCATCTGAAATTTGATCACAAACCTTGTCCGGATGACCTTCTGTTACCGATTCTGATGTAAAAAGATATTTTGACATTTTAACTTCCCCAAATCCTATATTTTAATTATTCTTTTTCTTTAGCTTCTTTGAAAGATTTTTTATCTTTCTTATAATCAAGTAAAAGTCCCACAAGCAATCCTATCAGCAATCCGCAAACTATAAAAACGGCAATATTCGATGTTATAAACCCCAAAACTATACCTATCAAAAACCCGATCACACAGAAAATAACAGTTTTGTCAGTTGATACAGATACAAACTCTTCATTTACATCTGTTTTTTCTTCATGAATATTTTTATTGCTCTCTTCATCGTTTTCCGACTCTTCATCTGAATTATCATCAACTTCATAAGAATTGTGAAGTTCTTCAATATCTTCATCAGAAAACATATTAACCTCACCTTTTCCAACCGCTTCATTATATGCTGTTTCGGCAGCATTGAGCAATTCTTCTTCGGTCATGTTTTCGCTTTCTTTCACCCAAATCGCTCCTTATGAAAATTTTAAAATTACAGATACTAATATTATATTATATTATATCTTTTATTTCAAGGCTTATATTGACTTTTTTTGGCTCGAGTAGTATTATAATACGGAAAAAGCATATAATTTCTTGG
>CABUCT010000027.1 GCA_902490145.1 uncultured Oscillospiraceae bacterium | reverse complement strand
CTGCGGTGGCTTTTTATGTTTTCACCGTTGTCGGGCGGGCTGCCCGACTGCCGTTTCAAACGCAAAAATCCATCCACATTTTCTGCATTTTCGGTACATAGCAGTTTAAAATGGACATATTTTTGTCCCGACAATGCATAAAATCGATGGATATACTGCCATGTGCCGAGATTTGAAATGTTGGTTTCAGCAGAAATAGGGCATTTTAAACCATATCGGGTTCGACTCTCCTAGCTTATGGCGGAGTTTTTTCTATTGGCTTTTTTACTTAATTATGTGCAATCGCCTGAAGGTCCTGGTTATTTACAAATAAAGCAAAAACCGCAAAGTTTTAAATAAACTTTGCGGTTTAATTGTTAATACAATAAGATCTTAAATTATATGCATGAAAATTTCGCTTATGCTTGCAAATCAAAATTTTGTTTTTACTGTTTATTCATAACACGGCTGAATAACAGAATATGGCTTAAGCGTTTTTGTTAAGCTTAAGAGCAAAAGCTGATTTGCGATGTGCAGCGGTATTTTTATGCATAATACCCTTAGCGACTGCCTGGTCAATTTTCTTGACTGCATCACGAACGACAGCATCCTTATTGTCAGCAGAAGTTTCAATAGCAACATTGGCTTTTTTAATTGCAGTCTTGAGAGCCGAATTTGCGGCCTTATTTCTTGCAGTTTTAACTGCGGTGACCTTTACACGCTTTTTAGCTGATTTAATATTGGGCATACATTACACCTCCAATACAGAAAAGGTATATTATTGATAATATAAAACAGTGACTTGAAATATAATAACATTATTAAACATAAAATGCAAGAACTTTTTTATTTTTGAGTTTTTAAATTTCAACAGTTTTCAAAATATCAATCATTTTCAGTTAAAGTATTCTCCTATTATAGCAGATAACCATATATTTATGATTGAATCTGTTTTAAGATATGTGCAAAACTTATTATGCCGTTATTTATCTGTAGGTTTAGCATACTGTTATAAAAATAGATTCGTAATATTTTCTTTTTAAGGTGAAATAATAAATTAAAATATCAGTGTACGGGAGAGAAAATATATGGCAATAAGAACAGACCTTGCGTTAGAAAAAAGAGAACTTGCAGGAGAATGTGAAGGTGTGAAATGTGAGGAAGAGACAAACGAGCATGTAAAGATCACTCGCATTGAAGTAATAAATGAAAAAGGCGAGAGTGCCGTTGGAAAACCACAGGGACATTATATAACCATTGAAATGGAGGGTTTTACAGACGAAAGCTCTATTGATGGTGAACGCCGCAAAGCCGTTACAAATGAACTGAATAAAATGATTCCTCCCGAAGGTACAGCTTTAGTGGTGGGACTTGGTAATTCCGATATTACACCGGATGCTTTGGGTCCTAAAACTGCCGACAAAATTTTTGCCACAAGACATATAAGCGAAGAATTTGCCGAATCTATAGGACTGGGTCACCTTCGTTCGGTATGTGCAATTTGTCCGGGTGTTTTGGGTAAGACGGGAATAGAAACCGCAGAAATTATTCTGGGAGTTGTAAAAAAAATAAATCCATCTGTAGTTATAGCAGTAGATGCATTGGCTTCAAGAAACTTATCAAGACTTGGATGCACGGTTCAGCTTTCGGACACCGGAATATGTCCGGGGTCCGGAGTGGGAAACAGCCGAAGCGAAATCAGCCAAAAAACTCTTGGAGTCCCTGTTATTGCCATAGGTGTGCCTACTGTGGTGGATGCCGAAACCCTTGCAGAGGAGTTAACTGGGAAAGAAGCATCATCAAATTCAAAAAATGATACCGCTCAAAAAATGATGGTAACTCCGCGTGAAATTGATTCGGTAATTGATCATGCGTCGGGGCTTCTTTCAAATTCAATAAATTGTGCAGTCCATCCGGGATTGTCACCTGAAATTTTAATGTCGCTTGTTTAATATGCTCAAATTAGTAGTGTTTGCAATCAGGATCAAATCCGTATATTTCTTCAACGAAATCTTCGGTTAGATCAAATAGTGAATCTAAGTTAAAAGAGTTGAGACGTAATCTTTGAACAAAAAGTTCTACCTTTGATTTATCACAGGAAATATCGGGGATAATCTTTTCTTCTTTCATATCACTAGCAGATATGCCAAAGACAGTTACTGTTTTACCTTCATCATCACTACATTTGCTTTCAATGATATGCACCTTTATTGGGTTTGCGATTTTATTCATAAAAATAACTCCAAAAATATAATATGTGAACCTAGGTCACATAAATAATAACCACAGTATTGATTATTTGTCAATAAAAATGTGAATAAAATTCACATTTTCGTGCTTTTTCACAATGATAGACTTAAAAGTTGTGAATGTTTCACAAATGACAAAAGTGTATATAACTGCAACAATTTACAAAAAAGATGTTTTAAAGTATTAAAACAACTTGAATATATCATATTTATGTTGTATAATAAATCCACAACTGCATTTATTTTCTGAAAGAGAATTTTGTGCATTCGAAAGGATGAAATATATGTTGGGATTTGCTGTTATGGGTCACGGAGTGGTCGGCTCGGGTGTAGTGGAAGTGTTTCAAAAAAATTATGAAAATATTGTTTCACGTGCAGGAACCGATTTTGAGCTCAAATATGTTTTAGATATTCGTGATTTTCCCGATCTTGACTATTCGGACAAGTTCACAAAGAATTTTGATGATATTCTTAATGATCCTGATGTTACGGTTGTTGCCGAGGTTATGGGCGGTCTTAAACCCGCTTATGATTACACAAAGAGATGCCTGCTTGCAGGAAAAAGCGTTGTAACTTCAAATAAAGAGCTGGTTGCCGCAAAGGGAGCAGAGCTTTTGAAAATAGCAAAAGAAAACAATGTGAATTATTTATTTGAAGCCAGCGTTGGTGGTGGAATACCGATCATCAGGCCTATAAATCAATGTCTTGCTGCAAACAACATTGATGAAATTCTTGGTATACTCAATGGAACAACCAACTTTATTATGACTAAAATGATAAAGGAAGGTATGACATTTGAAGATGCTTTGTTACTTGCTCAGCAGCTGGGTTATGCAGAGCGTGATCCTTCGGCGGATGTAGACGGACATGATGCATGCCGCAAGATATGTATTCTTGCGTCGCTGGCTTTTGGACGGCATGTATATCCGGCACAGGTTCATACCGAAGGAATTTCAAAAATAACACTCATGGATGTAGCATATGCAGGAGCTTACAATTCGGTTATTAAGCTTATAGGAAAAGTATCAATGAAAGAAAACGGAAAGCTTTACTGTATCGTATCGCCTATGCTTGTAAGTCATGAAAGTCAGCTCTCATCTGTAGATGATGTTTTTAACGCCATAATGGTTAGAGGAAATGCTACCGGTGACGTAATGTTCTATGGAAAAGGTGCAGGAAAGCTTCCTACCGCCAGTGCCGTTATGGCAGATATTATTGACTGTATCAAACACATAAAGGCCAGAAAATATGTTTTCTGGGAAGATGGTTCACCTGATTATGTGGATGATTATCTTGAGGGAGAAACAGCATTCTATGTTCGTGCAAAGGCTGCTGATACAGATGCTGCTAAGAAATCTGTTGAACAGGCTTTTGGAAAGGTGAAATTTATTTCTTGTGAAAACGCACCTCAGCATGATATTGCTTTCATAACCGGAAAAAATAAAGAAAAAGTGTTAAGAGAACAGCTCAAATCCATCAGTATGCACATAGAGCCGTTAAGTGTTTTGCGTGTCTGTGAATAATTTACCTTATTGTAAGTTGATTTCACAATTAATCTAAATGGGAGGATATATATGTTAGTTGTCCAAAAATTCGGCGGAAGTTCGGTGGCAAATGCCGAACGGGTCCGCAATGTTGCTTCAATAGTTGCTGATACATACAAAGAAGGAAATGATGTCATAGTAGTTGTTTCGGCACAGGGAGACACCACCGATGATTTGATTGAAAAGGCCGGCGAGTTAAATCCGTCAGCTTCAAAGCGTGAGCTTGATATGCTTATGACAGCAGGAGAACAGATTTCAGCATCTCTGCTTGCAATGGCTATTGACAATATGGGGCTTCCTGTGATTTCTTTATTGGGATGGCAAATCGGAATGAAAACCGATTCAAACTACGGAAATGCACGAATTAAAACTATCGATACCGAGAGACTCAGTGCAGAGATTGCTCAAAAGAAAATTGTAATTGTAGCAGGGTTTCAGGGTATTAATAAATACGATGATATCACTACTCTCGGAAGAGGCGGTTCGGATACAACTGCAGTTGCAATTGCCGCTGCAATGAAGGCTGATATATGCCATATTTATACTGATGTGGATGGTGTATATACTGCAGATCCGAGAATAGTTAAAAATGCAAAGAAACTGGATGAGATTACTTATGATGAGATGCTGGAGCTTGCGACACTCGGAGCTCAGGTCCTTCATAATCGTTCGGTTGAAATGGCAAAGAAATATAATGTTAATCTCGAAGTTCGTTCAAGTCTTGAAAGGGTTGAAGGAACAGTAGTTAAGGAGGCAATAAAAATGGAAAAAATGTTGATAAGGGGTGTCGCCAAGGACGACAAGGTGACCAGAGTTTCGATTGTCGGTATTCAAGATACTCCCGGAATGGCATATAAAATTTTCTCATTACTTTCAGCAAAGAAAATTAATGTAGATATAATTCTCCAGTCAGTAGGAAGAGACGGAACCAAGGATATTGTTTTCACAGTTGCCTCTGATCAAAAGGAAGAAACTATTCAGGCACTCAGTTCTTCAGATACAGTTTTAAGTGCTCAGGAAGTCAATTATGATGACAATGTAACAAAGCTTTCTATTGTAGGAGCGGGAATGGAAACCCATCCCGGAGTGGCAAGCAAAATGTTCGAGGTGCTTTTTTCAAACGATATTAATATTCAAATGATTTCAACCAGTGAAATCAAAATTTCAGTACTTATTGATAAAAAAGATTCCGAGAGAGCAGTAAAAGCCGTTCATGACGCATTTTTTGCATAAAAACAGTTTATATAATCTTAATACTCCTAAATTTAGTTCAGATTGGTCGGCTTTGCTAAAGGAAAACTAACAAAAAGAGGGATGATTAAAATGAATCCTAAGCTCAAAGAAATCGGAGCAGATGGAATGTTCGAAGCAATACTTACTCTCAAATCAGTAGAGGAATGTTATGCCTTCTTTGAAGATTTGTGTACTGTTCCGGAAATCAAGGCAATGTCCCAAAGATATAATGTTGCTGCTATGCTTAAAGACCATAGGGTATACAGTGAGATTGTTAAGGAAACAGGTGCTTCCACTGCAACAATCAGCCGCGTAAATCGTTCGCTTACATACGGAAGCGACGGATATGAAATGGTATTCAAGAGGCTTCAGGACAAATGAGTTCATACGAAAGCTTTGCACAATATTACGATAAGCTGAACTCAAATGTTGACTATAAGGCGAGAGGAGAATATATCCTTTCGCTTTTTGACAAATTCGGGAATCCTCCTAAAACACTTTTGGATCTTGCATGCGGAACAGGAACACTTCTTAAATTCTTTGCTCAAAAGGGAATGGATTTAATAGGAGTGGATGCTTCACCTGATATGCTGAGTATTGCAAGAGATAGGCTTTTTGAAAAATATCCGTCAGTGTTGCTTTTATGCCAGCGTATGGATGAGCTTGATCTTTATGGCACGGTAGAGGGCGGTATATCCACCCTTGACAGCTTTAATCATCTGTCATCTATTGATGAGATAGCCGCAGTTTTCGGCAGATTGAAATTTTTTATTGAGTCAAATGGACTGTTCATTTTTGATATGAACACACCGTATAAACACAAAAACATTTTGGGGAATAACAGCTTTGTGCTCGAAAATGAAGATGTATTTTGTGTTTGGCAGAATGAATATTTTGATGAACAAAATCGAGTCGATATTTGCCTTGACTTTTTCACGCCTAACGGTGATTTGTGGGACAGAACCGAAGAAGAGTTCAGCGAGCGGGCATATGAGCCTGAGCAGATTCTTGATGCAGCAAAACGAAATTGTTTTGAGCCTGTGGCAGTTTATGAGGATATGAGCTTTAATAAACCTAATGAAAAAAGCGAACGAATTATTTATATAATAAGAAGAAAAGGAATGTAATAAATGGGTAAACAGCTTGATAAGACCTACGAGCCAAAATCGGTTGAGACAAGACTCTATAATTTTTGGCAAAACAACGGATACTTCCACGCCGAGCCGGACAGGAGCAAAAAACCATACACAATAGTAATGCCACCTCCAAATATTACGGGACAGCTTCATATGGGACATGCCCTTGATAACACATTGCAGGATATTCTTGCCCGTTTCCGCAGAATGCAGGGTTATTGCACCCTTTGGCTTCCGGGAACCGATCATGCGTCTATTGCTACCGAGGCAAAGATAGTGGCAGCAATGGCTGAAGAGGGGATTACTAAAGAAGAGATCGGACGAGAAGCCTTTTTGGAACGTGCATGGGAGTGGAAAAAGGTTTACGGAGGAAGAATCACCGAACAGCTCAGAAAAATGGGATCTTCCTGTGACTGGCAAAGAGAACGTTTTACAATGGATGAAGGCTGTTCAGAAGCGGTTAAAGAAGTATTTGTGAATCTTTATGAAAAGGGACTTATTTATCGCGGTGAGCGTATAATCAACTGGTGTCCCCATTGCAAGACATCGATTTCTGACGCAGAGGTTGAATATACTGAACAGGACGGATTTTTCTGGCATTTGCGTTATCCGCTGACCGATGGAAGCGGGTATATTGAGCTTGCCACAACACGTCCGGAAACACTTCTCGGAGATACTGCTGTGGCGGTTCACCCGGATGATGAAAGATATAAGGACATGGTTGGAAAAACTCTGACTTTGCCGCTTGTCGGACGGGAAATTCCGATTGTAGCCGATTCATATGTTGATCCTGAGTTTGGAACAGGTGTCGTAAAAATTACGCCTGCCCACGATCCTAACGATTTTGAGGTGGGACTCCGTCATAATCTTCCTGTAATAAATGTTTTGGATGAAGGAGCCGTTATCAATGAAAACGGCGGAAAATATCAGGGTCTTGATCGTTATGAAGCCAGAAAACAGATAGTTAAAGATCTTGATGAAGGCGGATTTTTGGTAAGGATCGAGCCTCATTCACATAATGTAGGAGAGTGCTATCGCTGTCATACAACTGTTGAACCACGTGTTTCACGTCAGTGGTTTGTAAAGATGAAGCCGCTTAGTGAACCGGCTATTGAAGCTGTAAAAAGCGGAAAAACAAAATTTATTCCCGAACGCTTTGAAAAGACATATTTCCATTGGATGGAGAATATTCGTGACTGGTGTATATCACGTCAGCTTTGGTGGGGACACCGCATTCCGGTTTGGTATTGCGATGACTGCGGTGAGACGATTGTTTCAAAGGATAATGTAACTGCTTGCCCTAAGTGCAAAAGTAAGCATTTGACACAAGATCCCGATACTCTTGATACATGGTTTTCATCGGCTCTTTGGCCGTTCTCAACTTTAGGCTGGCCTAAAAAGACCGAAGAGCTTGATTATTTCTATCCAACATCAACTCTTGTAACAGGATACGATATTATTTTCTTTTGGGTTGCAAGAATGATTTTCTCCGGAGTGGAGCATATGAAAAAGACTCCGTTTGACACTGTGTTTATTCATGGTATTGTTCGTGATGCACAAGGGAGAAAAATGTCAAAATCCCTTGGCAACGGAATTGATCCCCTTATTGAAATTGATAAATACGGTGCCGATGCACTTAGATTTACACTTGCAACCGGCAACAGTCCCGGAAATGATATGCGTTATACGCCTGAAAAGGTTGAAGCTTCAAGAAATTTTGCAAATAAGCTTTGGAATGCCGCCCGTTTTGTGCTTATGAATCTTGATGATAATGAACCTGTACCACACATTCCTGAAAACCTTTCAATGGAGGATAAGTGGATACTCACTATTTATAATGGAATAGTAAAGGAAGTCACAGAAAATCTTGAAAAGTTCGAGCTTGGTATTGCTGTTCAGAAACTTTATGATTTTATCTGGGATGTGTTCTGTGATTGGTATATTGAGCTTGCAAAGGTTCGCCTTAACGGAGATGATGTTCAGGGCAAAGAGACTGCAAAAGCAGTTCTTGTATATATTTTGTCCGAAACGTTGAAGCTTCTTCATCCTTTTATGCCATTCATTACTGAAGAAATCTGGCAGACTCTTCCTCATGACGGTGAAACAATTATGTTGTCCAATTGGCCGGTTTATGATGAAAAGCTGAATTTCACCGCTGAGGAAGCTGAGTTTTCCCGTGTTATGGAAGCTGTTCGTGCAATCAGGAGCCGGCGTGCAGAAATGAATGTTCCGGCTTCAAAAAAGGCTGAGATTTATATTGCCACAAAACATCAGAATACCTTTGAGACTTGCGGCGTTTTCTTCCGTCGTTTAGCATCGGCAAGCGATGTAAAAGTCGGATCAGACTGGAATATAGAAGGGGCTGTTTCGATAGTTACCTCTGATGCACAGATCTATATTCCTATGGATCAGCTTATTGATTTTGAGGCTGAAAAGGCAAGACTTGAAAAGGAAAAAACTGAGACCGAGAAAATTCTTGCAGGAGTAATGGCAAAACTGAATAATGAAGCGTTTGTTAGCCGTGCTCCAAAGAATATAGTGGATAATCAGCGTGAAGCCGCCGAAAAGCTTAATCATAAATTACAGCTTATCGACGAGAGTATGAAGGCACTGAATAAATAATGAATTATTCAGAGGCTTTGGAATACACTCACTCGCTGCTGCGATTTGGAAGCCGTCCCGGTCTTGAACGAATTAATGCATTGCTCGAGGAACTTGGTAATCCTCATCATCATCTGAAAGTAATACACATTGCCGGAACAAACGGAAAAGGTTCTGTTTCCTCAATTGTTTCAAAAATCCTCGAAACAGCGGGGTATAAAACGGCATTATTTATTTCTCCTTATATAATTGATTTCCGTGAGCGTATGCAGATAAATTCTCAATATATTTCCGAAAATGAGTATGCTGAGCTTTGTACAACAGTAAAAAATGCTGCCGAAAGATTGCCTGGCGACTTGCATCCCACTGAATTTGAACTTGTAACTGCGATTGCTCTTTTATGGTTTTCAAGGCAAAAATGTGATGTTGCGGTGTTTGAAACCGGACTTGGGGGGCGTCTTGACTCCACAAATGTTTTTGAAAAACCGCTTGCAACGGTTATCACTTCAATTTCAATGGACCATATGGCGGTTCTTGGGGACAGCCTTTCTGAAATTGCCGCAGAGAAATGCGGAATAATTAAAAATGATTGCGTTGTTATAACTTCACCGTATCAGCCTGATGAAGCTATGGCCGTTATTAAAAACACCTCGAATTTAAAAAATGCCCTGCTTATTGTTCCGGAAATAAATTCGGTTGAAATTATATCTGATACAGTTTTCGGAAGTGAATTTGTCTATTTGGGACTTAAGATAAGGCAACCGCTTGCCGGAACATTTCAAATTGAAAATACGGTTATAGCAATCGAAGCGGTTAAACAATGCGGACTTTGTGTTGGTGATAATGATATTGTAAGTGGAATCAAAAATGTAAGACATCCTGCCCGTTTTGAGGTTATAAGTTCCGAACCGCTTGTTATTCTTGACGGAGCACACAATGTGGGTGGGGCAAAGGCTCTTTCGGATTCATTGAAAAAATATTTGGGCGGCAAACACTTGTTTGGAATTTGCGGGATGTTAAAGGATAAAGAATATGAAAAGGCTTTATCCTGCTTAACTCCGCTTTTTGATGAGATTATTACGGTTACTCCGCCAAATCCACGTGCATTGTCTGCACATGAGCTTAAAAAGCAGCTTGAGAGCTCTGTTAAAAAGATAACAACCGCCGATGTTAACAAGGAGCTTATTCCTGCTGCCGTTTCAAAAGCGAACGGTCGCCCCGTGATAATATTCGGATCTTTATATTTAGCCGGAGAAATATATAAATATCTTGAAAAATAGAATATTATAAAAGGTCTGCTTTGTATAATTATTTATACGGGGCAGATTTTTTATAGAAATATTTATTGGGTAAATTGTTTTTTCATATGCTTGTAATAATAATCATTTGTTCTTCATACTATTAAGCAAAGGCAAAAATGAAAAGAGGACGGATGATATGACAAATGATAGTATTTATCGAGATATTGCGGTGAGAACCGGCGGGGATATATACATAGGTGTTGTGGGACCGGTTAGAACCGGAAAATCAACATTTATTAAAAGATTCATGGACACGCTGGTTATGCCCAATATAGACGGAGAATACAGCAGAGAAAGAGCTATTGACGAAATGCCCCAATCGGCAGCAGGCCGCACTATAATGACCACTGAACCGAAATTTATTCCGGAGAATGCGGTGCAGATATCACTTAATGACGTTGGAAACATGTCGGTCAGAATGGTAGATTGTGTGGGTTATATTGTCCCTAGTGCTTTGGGATATGTGGAAGACGATAGCCCGAGAATGGTCAAAACACCTTGGTTTGATGAAGAAATTCCTTTCAATATGGCGGCCGAAATAGGGACTCAAAAGGTTATAACCGAACATTCCACCATTGGAATAGTTATAACCACTGACGGAACTATCAGCGATATTGATAGAAACGAGTATGAAGAGGCCGAGGAAAGGGTAATTAATGAGCTGAAAAGTATAAACAAGCCGTTTGTCGTTCTGCTTAATTGTGTGGAACCCGATTTTGCTTGCAAGTCAGCTTTCTGAAAAATACAGTGTATCTGTAATTCCTGTAAACTGTCTTGAACTTGATGAGGAAAAAATTCGTGACATACTTTCAGGAGTTTTGTATGAATTTCCTTTGTCAGAGATAAAGATCGATCTTCCTATGTGGATAACGTCTTTGGAGGATGACCATTGGCTTAAGGAAAGCCTTTACACATCCATAAAAGAATGTGCTTCGGGTATTACTCATATCAGGGAAATAAGCAATCTTGTCACAGCTGTTTCCGACAATGAAAATATTGAATTTGTAAGGAACAGCGGAGTAGATCTCGGAACCGGAAGTGCATCTATTGATGTAAAGGTAAATCAAAGCTTGTTTTATCGGGTGCTTGCTGAGCAAACCGAGCTTGAAATAACCGGGGATCAGGATCTTCTTAAGACGCTTGTTGAGCTTGCTGAAATCAAGAAGAAATATGATCGCGTAAAGAATGCTTTGGATGAAGTGGAAGCAACCGGATACGGAATTGTTATGCCGACGGTAGAAGAAATGCATCTTGAAGAGCCGGAAATAGTAAAACAGGGCGGTCAATACGGAGTAAGACTAAGGGCACAGGCACCATCAATACACATGATGAAGGCAAATATTCAGACTGAACTTGCACCGGTGGTAGGTTCTGAACGCCAGTCAGAGGACCTGGTAAAATATCTGCTTGCAGGATTTGAGGATGATCCGCTGAAAATTTGGGATTCAAATATATTTGGAAAATCCCTGCATGATCTTATAAACGAGGGACTGCATACAAAACTTGCCAAGATGCCG
>CABUCT010000026.1 GCA_902490145.1 uncultured Oscillospiraceae bacterium | reverse complement strand
AATGACTTTTTGGAATAAAACCTTTGTGTTATTTTCACAAAATTTTATTTGTTTGTTTATCTTGACAGTGTTTTTGGATGTGAATATAATAGCGATTGTTTGAAAATACTGTATTTGAAGGACAGTTTTGGTCCATTAAAATTGAAAGGTGTTTTATAATTTATGTTTAATATCAGCGATCGGGCAAGTTTGTTTTGTCGTATGGTCAGAACCCCGATCATTGTCATTCTGGTTCTTATCGCTTTTACATCCGGTCCTGTGCTGGCATTATCGGTGGGTAGAACTGCTCTTCCTCTTGCTGTGTATGTTAATGGAGAATGTTATGAATACACAACTGTTACGGATAACGTTGACAGCATTATAACTGCTCATAAAATCCCTACTGATAAAAACGATGCTTCAAAATTATATAAGCTTTCCAACGGAATGGTTTTAATGGTTGGTGCCGCATTTGAAATAAAAGTAGTTAAGGACGGTAAAACATACAAAACCAACTTACCATGCTGTTCGGTTGAAGCTGTTCTTGAGTCACTTGGAATCAATCTGGACGATAATTATGCAACAAGCCTTCCGCTTGACGCAATTCTTACGAAAGATACGGAAATCATCGTAACCCGCATTTCGCATAAAATCGAAACGGTATATGAAGAGATCGAGTTTGACACTATCTATGAGGATACAGACAGCCTTCCTGCCGGAAAAGTTGTTACTGTGACTGACGGAAAGACAGGTACCATCGAAATCACATATGACATTGTTGAAGGAGACGGCAAAGAAATCTCAAGGACAATTGTTTCTGAGACCGTCATAAGTGAACCAACTGAACGCAAATGTCTCAGAGGTACCGGAAAGGGCAGTGTTTCTTCATCATCAAGCGGAATCACAAATAATTCAAGAGTAAATTCTAAACTTGTCTCACCGTTTTCATACAGCTCACAAATTGAAGTTGATGAAAATGGCCGTCCGCTTCATTATAAGAATTGTATCTCGGGTGTTGCAACAGCATATTGCCCTGAGTCCTCCGGAACCATTTGTTCTACGGGTGTACGTGCACAAGTAGGGTATATAGCCGTAAATCCCAAACAAATTCCTTATGGTACTAGGCTTTATATCCGAACCAGTGACGGAAGTTATATTTACGGTGTTGCAGAAGCTGCCGATACGGGCGGATTTATCAGCAGCAGTACTGTTAAAGTCGACCTTTATTTTGGATCGTATTCTGAGGCAGTAAATTTTGGAAGGCGATCAATAGAGATATATTATCTTTAATAAACACAAAAATCCAAACAGTAAGTTCGGCTGTTTGGATTTTTTATTTTTATATGAATCCCCTGTTTAGTTCAGCTGCATATATTATTTAATAAATAATCTTGAAACATTTATTTTATAAACAATATTTTAATTATACTTATTTTTCTTAGGATATTTTCATAATAGTATTTTTGTATAGCCGGCAATTCAATTTATGTATTCAACTTGATTTTTGCGTATAATATGATAAAATTGTTTTGAATTATAAGGAGGAGAGTTTATGAAATCATCTATTTCCGCCACTGAGATGCGTGAACTGATTAAAGATAAACTTTCGGTTTACTTTTGCGTAACCCCCTCAGAAGCCAGCGATGATCAGTTTTATAAGGCAATTGTACTTGTTGTAAAGGATATTTTGATCAAAAATCGCAGGGAATTTATCGAAAAGGCTGCTGCCCAAAAAACAAAACAGGTTTACTATCTGTGTATGGAATTTCTTATGGGCCGTTCGCTTAAAAATAATTTATCAAATCTGGGACTTTTAAAATCGGTTGAGACCGCCCTTTCACATTATAATGTGAATCTTGAAAAAGTGTTTGAGATGGAGCCTGATGCAGGTCTTGGAAACGGAGGACTTGGAAGGCTTGCTGCTTGTTATCTTGACGGACTTGCCACCGACGGATTCCCTGCTATGGGATATTCAATCCGTTATGAATACGGTATTTTCCGGCAAAAGCTTATTGACGGATGGCAGACCGAGCTTCCCGATTTTTGGCTGCCTGGAGGAGAAGTCTGGTTCGTGGAACATCCGGAAGATGCGATTGAAGTTCGTTTTGATGGAAATGTCCGTGATTGGTGGGATGGTAGGTATCATCATGTTGAACATGAGAATTACACTTCGGTTTACGCAATACCTCATGATCTCATGGTATCGGGGCAGGACGGCAAAGGAGTGTCACTGCTTCGGCTCTGGAGTGCTGAGGCACCCGGACTTGATATGAAGCTTTTTAATGACGGCGATTATTTGCGTGCTGTTGAACACACTGCCATGGCGGAAGTTATCAGTAAGGTTCTTTATCCTTCCGACAACCATTTAGAGGGAAAGTCCCTGCGGCTCAGGCAACAGTATTTTCTTGTTTCGGCTTCTATTCAGGATATTGTCCATAGCCATTTGCGTCATCACTCGATGGATGAACTTTCTGATCTTGCTGCAATTCACATAAATGACACCCATCCTGTACTGGCTATTCCGGAGCTCATGAGAATACTCCTTGACGAATGCGGTTACACTTGGGAAAATGCGTGGGATATTGTTACTAAGACTGTGGCATATACAAATCATACGGTCATGAGCGAGGCACTTGAATGTTGGTCGGTAGATCTGTTCAGCACAAGGTTGCCCCGTATTTTTCAGATAGTTACTGAAATTGATAATCGGCATAGAAAAGATGTTTGGGAACAAACTCACGACGCCGCCTTTGTTGAATCTACGGCCATTATTTCAAACGGTGTAGTCAGAATGGCAAATCTTGCTGTTGTTTCATGCCATAAAGTTAACGGAGTCTCAAAACTTCACAGTGAAATCCTCAAAAACGATGTTTTTAAAGATTTTTATCGTCTTTATCCCGAAAAATTCACTAATGTTACTAACGGTATTGCTCATCGACGTTGGCTCAATCAGTCAAATCCTGAGCTTGCAGAATTTATAACTGATCTCAACGGAAACGGTTTTATTTATGATGCTTCAAAGCTTGAGGATTTGATGAAATATACGAATGACAGCTCGGTTAAAAATAAACTTGCAGTCATAAAAAGGCATAACAAAGAGAGACTTGCTGATTATATAAAAAGACAGGGATACGGTGTTTGTGATCCTGACTCGCTTTTTGATGTGCAGATAAAGCGTATGCACGAATATAAACGTCAGCATCTTAATGCCCTGCATATACTGGATGAATATCTTTTTATAAAAAATAATTTAACTGCACCGTTTGTGCCGAAAACTTATATTTTCGGTGCTAAATCCGCTCCTGGATATTATTTTGCCAAAGAAATTATACAGTTTATCTATTGTATAACTAAACTAATTGAAAATGATCCTCAGGTAAGAGATAAGCTAAAAGTGGTATATGTTGAAGATTATCGTGTGACTTTGGCGGAGCTTTTGGTCCCGGCAGCAGAAATCAGCGAGCAAATTTCTCTTGCGGGAACCGAAGCATCCGGCACGGGAAATATGAAACTTATGCTTAACGGTGCGGTTACTGTTGGTACTGAGGATGGTGCAAATGTGGAGATTCATGAAGCTGTCGGAGACGACAATATCATCATTTTCGGAATGAGTTCAGAGGAAGCAAAGGCACTGAAAAATTCTTATAATCCAAAACAGTATTATTTCAATAATTCCAGACTTAAAAATGTTATTGATTTTGTGCGACACGGAATTTACGGACATGATTTTTCATCTTTGGCTGATTCTCTTCTCGAACGTGATAATTATATGGCACTTGCTGACTTTGAAAGCTATTGCCGTGCAAGGGAAAAGGTTGACCGACTTTATCTGAAACCCGATGTTTTCAATCGGATGTCCCTTGTCAATATTGCAAAATCAGGGCGTTTTGCCGCTGACCGTGCGGTTATGGATTATGCACGCGACATTTGGAATTGCAAGCCTTTGGAATAATTTTCGGATTTTGCATATTGATTCTATATTAAAAAATTCGAAGCGTTGAAGCTTATAAGCTTCAACGCTTCTGGATTTTAATAAGATTAGATGAAATTTGAACATCAAAACTGCTACAGGTTTGATTATCCTCAGCTTAAGCTGAGAAAAGTCAAACACAATATGCCGAAAATTTGAAGCTGTGGCGGTTTTTCCCGTATTCATCGTTGTTGGGCGGCAGCCCCACTTTCGTTTTAAACGCAAAAATCGATCCACAGCTGCTATGTTCGGTGCATAACAGTTTAAAATGAACATATTTTGCTACGACAAAGCATAAAATCGATGGCATACTACCGCAGACAGAGATTTGAAGCGTCGGTTTCAGCAAAAAATAGGAAATTTTAAACCATATCGGAGTAGATTTCCCTCAGCTTAATCATTGAAGGGAAGAATTCAAATTGATCTCTCAGAGCTGATTCCCTTTCTTACATATAAAAAAAGAAGCAAAAATTCCTTTATTTTTGTCGAGAAATGTTATATAATAAAAGAAACTGCTTTTTTCGGACAAGAGTACATATAATGTATAGTGATTGTTCAAAAGGGATTGTTTGGAGGGTGCTTATGGCAAACAAGATTAAGATTGTAGTGGGCGGAATTGAATATATGGTTGTTTCTGATGATGACGAAGCTTATGTCAGGAAAATCAGCGATCGCCTAAACAACCGTTTGGAAATGACCAAACGAAAAAATCCGAATTTATCTACTACAATGGTGGCGGCTATTACTGCACTTGGTTTTTGCGAGGAACTCGATAAGTCAGAGCAGGAATGTGAAAGACTTCGTATACAGCTCAAAAAGGCTGTTGAGGATTCAGCTTGCACAAGATTTGACAGCGAGGAAGCCCGCAAAGAGATAGAACGTCTGAGCAGTGAAATAAAAATTCTTAAAGAACAGAAAAAGTGATAAACATTTTTCCGTTATATAAAATATACACTTTCAAGTAAAAATATCGTTTAAATGATTTTTAAATATCATGTGCAATTTGCACAAAAAAACATGGCTGTTATTGTGTATAACAGGGAAAAGATATGTCTTTGGCTATAATTTTATTGACATTGACTGTCAGTTTAGATAGAATTATAGCGTGTTAAAAGTCACAAAAATTACTTTTTTTATTTGTATGGTTTATACATATATTTGGTTAAATTGTACATTCCAAAATGGAAAAAATATTGCAAAAGGTCAAATGACTTTTTCTTATGCTTTATCACACTAAAGGAGTGCTGAAACAATGAAACATTACTCTCGTTATATGGCAATAATCCTTTCGGTTGTATTGCTTATTTCGGTGATTGGTCCATCGGTTATCGCGGATAAGGAAGCAAACGCAGGGGTTGTTGGTGATACTTCTGCTACTGCACCTATTGGCGGAGCTGTTGATCCGGAAGACGTTGCAGAGTATCTTAAGGAAAGAGAGGCTAATACTGTCTTTTCAAAATTTACATATACTGAATATATCGGACAGTATTCGGACATTCCAGATGCATCCGAAGAAGTATCCTTCGGTGCAGCAGATCCTGCACACCTTATGGAGTCTTCAGGTGATGTAAAAACAACCGCTGATTACGATTCAACTCTTCCTGAAGGTGGAATCCCCGGACAGTCGTTATACACCGGAGAAGATTCAAGCGTTACTTGGAATGTAAATATACCGGCAGACGGACTTTATATTGTTGAAGCACTATACTATACTGTTGCAGGAAAAAATAATGATATTGAGCGTTCGCTTTATATAGACGGAAAAACTCCGTTTACTGAATGCGGAGGAATTGTATTCCCCAGAGTTTGGAAAGACAATGACGATGGCATTATTCAGGATAGTGATGGAAATGATATCCGTGCAAGCTCAGAAGAAGTAAACGGTTGGTATTCATCTATGTTCCGTGACACCAGCGGCAAATATGGAGATTATTTCAAATTCTATCTCACTGCAGGAACTCATACTATTCGAATGTCTTCTGAAAAGGAAGCAGGGTGCTTCAATAAATTCACATTTAAAGCTGCTCCGAAGCTTAAGAGTTATGAAGAGCTTAAAGCAGAGTATGCACAAAAAGGCTATAAAGAAGTTGCGGCTGACTGCAAGCAGGCAGTAGAACTTGAAAGCAGACTGAAAGAAATATCAAAGATGAATCAATCTGATGCAGCTGCAGCATATCAGAACACTCCGCTCAGAACTCAAGCTGAAAACATTTCGCTTAAATCTGCGGGTACTATTTATCCTGAGTGGGACAGAACTTCTCCTGCTACTCAGCCGCCTTCTTATGATGTTATAAAGCTTAACCAAATTAAGAGTGATAAATTCAGTTCGGCATATCAGTGGATCGAATGGAATTTTGATGTTGAGGAAGCCGGACTTTATTACATAACAACCCGATTCCGCCAGACTGACCGTGACGGTTCGTTCTGTAACCGTACTGTTTATGTTAATGGTGAAATTCCTTGTGATGAAGCTAAGTATGTTCGCTTTGCATATGACGATGGCTGGCAGGTATCTAATCTGGCAACTCCTTCGGGTGAAGCATTTAAGTTTTATTTCAAAGAAGGTGTTAACACCATTCGACTTGAAGTAACGCTCGGTGAATTTGCAGACATTATTGCCAGAGTCGATAACACGATATACAGTCTTAATAACTGCTACAGAGATATAATGATGATAACCGGAAGCTCTCCTGATACCTTCCGTGATTATGGCTTTGAAGTTTTGATTCCTGATACCATTGCTAAAATGGCTCATGATCTTGAAGAGCTTCAAAGTGTTGTTTCTGATATCAAAAAACTTACTGACGAAGAAAACGGCTCATTTACCAGTTCATTTAATACCATCATCAATGATCTTAAAATGATGACCGAAAAACCGGGAACTATAGCAAAGAAGCTTGAAAACTTCAAATCAAACCTTGGTACTATTTCAACATGGCTTGTAAATGCAACAAGTCAGCCTGTCGGATTTGACTGGATACAGCTTACGCCTGCACAGACTTCTGAAGATGATCTTCCGAAAGCAAACAGCAGTTTCTGGAGTAATATAGTTCATCAGTTGAAAATGTTTAATTCATCATTCTATATGGATTATAACAATGTTGGTCGTTCAGCAGATTTGCGTGAGAATACAAGAGAAGTAGATGTTTGGGTCGCTACCAGCCAGGATCAGTCTCAGATCATCAGACGACTCATTGATAACTCGCTTGCGAAAAAGACTGATCTTAAGGTTAACTTAAAACTTGTTGCAGCCGGAACGGTTCTTCCTTCGATTACAGCGGGAATTGGACCTGATGTTGTACTTGGCGTTGGTAACTCCGAGCCGCTGAACTATGCAATTCGTGGTGCGGTTATGGATGTTTCTAAATTTGATACCTTTGATGAGGTAATGTCACGTTTTAACAAAACGGCATATACTCCATATCAGTATAAAGGCAAAACCTATGGCGTTCCCGAAACATTCTCGTTCGGTATGCTTTATTACCGAAAGGATGTTTTGTCCGAACTTCAAATGGAAGTTCCAAAGACATGGACTCAGGTTTATGACTGCATAGTCAAACTTAATATGAATGGACTTTATTTTGGAATCACCGACGTGTTCGGAACCCTTCTTTATCAAAACGGAGGTTCCTATTATAATGAAGACGGTACTGCTTCAGCACTTGATACTGCACTTGCTATTAGCTGTTTCAAGCAGTACACTGAATTCTTTACTGCATACGGATGTCTTGTAACATATGACTTTGCAAACCGTTTCCGTACCGGAGAAATGCCTATTGGTATTGCCGATTACACAGCATACAATCAGTTGAGTGTTTTTGCTCCCGAAATCAAAGGGCTTTGGGGATTCACTGATATTCCCGGAACAGAGAAAGAAGACGGAACCATTGACCATACTGCATTGTCTGCAGGTACTGCTTCGATAATCATAAATGCTGCAAAAGATCCTCAGGCTGCTTGGGATTTCCTCAGCTGGTGGACCAGCACAGAAACTCAGGTATCTTATGGACAGGAAATTGAAAGTATTCTGGGACCGTCTGCACGTTACAATACTGCAAACCTTGAAGCTGTTGCACAGCTTCCGTGGTCAACCAGTGACTATAAAGCGATTGTAAACCAGTGGGAATCTGCAAGATCTCTGCCTGAATACCCCGGAAGTTATATTCTCGGTCGTTATCTTAGCTTTGCATTCCAATCGGTTGTTAACCAGGAAGAAGATCCGGGTGAACAGCTGCTCGATAACGTTAAGCTCATCAATGACGAGCTTACCAGAAAGCAGAAAGAATTTGCGGATAACGAACAAAAATAATTCGTTTATAATTTATCGGCTATTATCTATAAGTGAGGGAGTAAATTTGTATGAAGCTTAAAAGGCAACCCCGGGAAGGTCGTCGCAAGTTAACCGGTAAACAAGTATTGGCAAAAATGTGGGAAGACCGAGTTGGTTATTTAATGAGTGCACCGTATGTAATACTGTTCGCCATATTTACCATTCTTCCGGTTATTGTTTCTATATTTTTCAGTTTTACCGATTTTAACATGTTGCAGTGGCCAAACTTTGTGGGATTTGATAACTATACAAGGCTCATTTTGCGTGACGAGATATTCTTGATTGCAATAAGAAATACGGTTATCCTTGCGGGTATTACAGGACCTGTTGGATATTTGTTATGTTTCTTCTTTGCATGGTGTATAAATGAATTCACTCCAAAGGTTCGTGCGTTCATTACTCTGTGTTTTTATGCACCTTCTATTTCGGGTAATGCTTTCCTTATATTCACTCTTATGTTTTCAAGTGATAGTTATGGACTTGTCAATGCTTTT
This sequence comes from uncultured Oscillospiraceae bacterium, assembly GCA_902490145.1. Classification (GTDB taxonomy): domain Bacteria; phylum Bacillota; class Clostridia; order Oscillospirales; family Acutalibacteraceae; genus UMGS1484. The sequence goes on along the minus strand of CABUCT010000026.1, from coordinate 3,241 downwards.
CTGCTCAAACTTGGACTTATTGACACCCCGATATTGTTCTTTACAAATACGAAATATATGATGCCACTGTGTATTGTAGTTATTTTGTGGACCAGTCTTGGTACCAGCTTCCTCGCATTTATCGCAGGTTTCCAGGGAGTTGATCGCACATATTACGAGGCAGCAGCAGTTGACGGTGTCCGTAACCGTTGGCAGGAACTGTACTTTGTTACTCTTCCGCTTATGCGTGAATCATTAATGTTCAGTGCTGTTATGAGTATTACTTCTGCATTTGGTGTTGGTGGTGTTATAACAGGCCTTTGTGGTTTCCCAAGTACCGGATATGCAGTACATACTATAATGCACCACCTTGAAGACTACGGCGGAATGCGTTACGAAATGGGTTATGCATCTGCGATTGCAACCATTCTTTTCATCGTAATGGTTGCTTCCAATAAAATAATTCAGAAGCTTCTTAGAAAGGTGGGCAACTAACGATGGCGAAAGCACGTGTAAACCGCTCACGGGGTGGAGATATCGGAATTTTTATAATTCTTTTCATTTTTGGTGCTTTAATGGTATTGCCGATGATATATGCTATTATAACATCGTTAAAACCACTTGATGAATTGTGGATTTTCCCGCCTCGTTTTTGGGTATCTAAACCCACACTTAAAAACTTTAGAGATTTGTTTTCAAATTTGAGCAATTCATGGGTTCCTTTTTCAAGATATATATTTAACACAATATTTATCTCGGTAGTTGGAACTTTTGGCCATGTTATAATTGCTTCAATGGCAGCTTATGCTCTTTCGAAAAAGAAATTTTTTGGATCACAGGTAATATTTAAAACAATTGTTCTTTCACTTATGTTCAGTGGGTCAACCGCTATTCCGACATTTATTATAATGTCAAAGCTTGGACTTATTGATACCTACTGGGCCATAATACTTCCGGCATTTTCTTCAACTCTGGGACTTTACCTTATGAAACAGCATATGGAATCAATGGTAAAAGACACGATTATTGAGGCTGCTAAAATTGACGGTGCCGGTGAAATGAGAATATTCTGGACTATTGTAATGCCAATGGTAAAGCCTGCATGGCTTACTCTTATAGTATTCTCATTCCAGGGACTTTGGAACTCAACCGGTGCTACATATATTTATACCGAACAGTTAAAGACGCTTAACTATGCAATTTCCCAGATTATTTCGGCCGGTATTGCCCGTGCCGGTGCCGGGGCGGCTTCTGTTGTATTTATGATGGCTCTGCCTATTGCAGTATTCATGTTTTCGCAGAGTAACATTGTTGAGACAATGTCATCTTCAGGTATTAAGGAATAATCAAACACCTGACCAAAAACCGATATTGGTATGACGAGGGGATATATCTAATGCGAATATTAAAGAAAATACTGAGTTTGACCATAGTGGCGGTGGTGCTGGTAAGTATGTTTTGTATGCCGGCATCGGCAAAGACTATTGAGTCTACCAATGTACCGTATGATACTTATATGTACGACTATAATGGTAACCCGATAATGACTCCTCATGCCTATATTCCAAGTCATGTCGTATCGGGTGAAGATCTTGGAGTTGGTGCTTTTACTAACCCGCTTGACATTGAAGTCGATAACAATAATAACATATATATAGTTGATTCGGAGTATGCTGTAAACGCCGACGCAAGTTCTGCTGGCTCTGCATCGGGAGAAGCACCGGCAGTTCCCGGAACTGCTTCAACAGGGGACGCTGCCGAAGCTGCTACAGGAGAACCTGCTTCTGGTGCTGCTGAAGGGACGAATGAAAATGAATATGATATGGATGGATTTTATGGACGTTTAGTTGTTCTTAATCCTGACCAGTCAGTTAAATTTGTTATTACTACATTTAATAATAACGGCAAGACTGACGGATTTTCTTATCCGTCAGGTGTGACTATCGCACCTGATAACACTATTTATGTTGCAGACACAATGCACAGCCGCGTTGTAAGATTCACTCCCGGAGGTAAATTTATTCGCACATATGATAATCCGGAAATTGAACTCTTGGATGACGATTATGTTTATCGCCCGTTAAAACTTGCAGTTGACCAGTCCGAAAACATCTTTGTGGTTGCTGAAAGTGTTAATATGGGTATAATTCTTCTTAATCGCGACGGTGAATTCAGTGGCTTTGTCGGAGCCCAGAAGGTTACTTATAATGTTGTTGACTATGTTTGGAAAACGATGCTTTCAAAACAGGCTCAAAATATGATGGAAGCATTTGTTCCTACTGAGTATAATAACGTAAAGATTGATGAAAAAGGATTTGTTTACGCTACTACAAGTGCTATTGATGCTGATGATATTGACAATGCTATTTCATCACGTTCTGCAGATTCCAAATATTCACCTGTAAAACGTTTGAACCCTACCGGTAATGATGTTTTATTAAGAAGCGGATATTTTTCCACTGTAGGAGACATAAGTTACAGAACCAATTCACTCGGCGAGCCACAGACTTCAACTATTGAGGATGTTGCTTTGGCATCAAGCGGAAGGTATACTATTCTTGACAGCCGCAAAAATCGTCTGTTTACATATTCTTCTGACGGTGAATTGCTTTATGTGTTCAGTGCCGAAGGTTATCAGGCAGGAAATTCAATAGATCCTGTTTCAATTACATACAGAGGTAATGATCTGTTCCTTCTCGACAAAAACCAGGGAACATATACTATCTTCTCTATTACAAAATACGGCACATTGATAGATGAAGCATATGATTGTTATAATCGTTTTGAATATGATGAAAGTGTTGAATATTGGCAGCAAGTTCTTCATGAAAATGCAAACTTTGATATTGCATATGACGGAATTGGAAATGCGGATATCCGTACAGAGAATTATCTTGACGCTGTTAAGAATTTTAAATATTCAAATAACATGACTCGTTATTCCCTTGCTCTTGGTGAATATCGAAATCAGTTAATTGAAAAATATCTTGTTCTTTTCATTTTGATTGTTGTTGTTATTATTGCTGCACTTGTTATGCTGTTCAAATGGATTGGGAAACGAAATAAAAGTGATAAATATAAGGATAAACGAGAGGGCTTCTTGAATTCATTCTTATATGACTTCTATATAATGATACATCCGTTTGACGGGTATTGGGACTTAAAGCATGAAAATCGAGGAAACGCGAAATGTGCTACCGTGTTTATATTGCTTTTGTCGTTCGTTAGAATATGCAGTAAATTGTTTACTAACTATCTGTTT
>CABUCT010000025.1 GCA_902490145.1 uncultured Oscillospiraceae bacterium | reverse complement strand
AAAGCAAGAAAAATTCAAATCCGATATGGTTAGTAAGCATAAACTTCAGCTTAGGCAAATGTTTTCATAACAACAAACCCCCGCACCAAAAACAGCGTGGGGGAATCATGCTTCAACGTTTTATTATTTTCGAAGTTTAGCTGTTTTCCAAAGATTTCTTGACTCCTAAAGATCGCTTGTTTTCAGAAGCTTACTTGTTTTCCTAAAAACTTTATGGTCTCTTAAAAGCCTTTATTTTCTAAAATCTTTTATTTCTGCCAAATCTCTAATATTTTCCAAAATGTTTATATTCAAATGCTTTGCAAAAGCTACATTTTTTCAATTCGTCTGCGGATTTTTGTGGTAGCGTCTCTGACACGCTCGGTCGCTGTATTTACTTCGCATATAAACTGGAAAAATTCATCCGACGGAGCTTCTCTGCGAATAAGCTGCCCGCTTTTTGCCTTTTCAAGAACAATTTCATATCTTTCCGTTGCCTTTTTGACGGCTGAATCCCATGAAATATATATCTCGTCCATAGCATTTTGCCCTATCGTTTTTACATTGTATTTTCCATCTAAAGCGGCAATCAAAGCGGAGTACATCGACTCAGCATTTTCATCGATCAAAATACCGGTGTTTCCATCTTCAATTCCCTCGGAAGCACAGCTGTCCTTTAAAAGCACGCTTGGGAGTCCACATGCCGCGGCCTCACGCACAACGATTCCGTTGGTATCAAACGAGGAAGGGAAAAGGAACATATCTGCCAACGAGTAATAGGCTCTCAAAGTCTCGCGGCTTGTCACTGCACCTGCAAAAATACAGTTTTTCTTAAGTCTCAGAGCATCTGAATATTTTTCTATTTCTTTGCGTTCGGTCCCGTCTCCGACAAAGATCATTCTGAAGTCTCGACCATTGTTTGCAAGGGCTCTCAGTCCATCCAAAATGATTTTTATACCTTTATACCACATCATACGTCCGACAAACAAAAACACAGGGATATCATTAGGTATGCTGTGTTTTTCCCGGATTTCTTCGATCTTTTCATCGGAAGCACGGCCTTTTGAAAGATCTACTCCGTTTTCCATAAGCACAACATCGCCATTGTATCCCAATTTCTTGAGATTTTCGCCCGCTCCCCGACTTACCACCCAAACCTCGTCGCAAGCCTCAATGTTGGCAACAAGCATCTTTAAGGCCGTTTTTCTCATAAAATTCCACTCAATCGCTTTGTTGATCTCGATATCAAATTTTGTGTGATATGTCATTATAACCGGTACTCCGGTCTCCTCTCGAAGAGAACGTGCAAGCATTGTGGAGATCACGGGGCAGTGGGTATGAACAAGCTCAACATTTTGCTCTTTTATACGCTTTATTGCCTTTGAATTGAACGGATATCCCATTCTGTATCCAAAGATCCTGGTTGTATTAATGCTCGGATAGCGAATGACCGGAAATTCAAAGCTGCTGTCATTGACATTAGGATATTTGGGAGTGGCAACAATTGCCCGCTGGCCGTTTTTGGTCATAGAGCGGGCATAATTTACCACTGTGTTTCCTACGCCGTCTATTGTTGGGGGAAATGAATCATTGAGCAAACAAACTGCTTTATTTTTATCCATATCAGCCGATTTTATCTGCACCCATATATTTTCTGAGTGCTTCGGGAACAGTTACCGTTCCATCCTCATTCTGATAATTTTCCAAAATAGCGGCTACGGTACGGCCGACAGCAAGACCCGAACCGTTAAGCGTGTGAACAAGCTTAGCTTTATCTCCCGCACCGTTTTTATAACGTATTGCAGCACGGCGTGCTTGATAATCTTCAAAGTTAGAGCAGCTGGAAATCTCACAGTAACGGTTATAGCTTGGGAGCCAAACCTCGATATCATAAGTCATTGCCGATGAAAATCCAAGGTCACCTGCCGAAAGACATACAACACGATAGGGTAGCCCCAATCCCTGAAGCAGACGTTCAGCGTCGTTTGTAAGGCTTTCAAGCTCGTCATATGATGTCTCAGGTTCAACAAACTTCACAAGCTCAACCTTATTGAACTGATGCTGACGAATAAGACCTCTGGTGTCACGTCCGGCCGAACCGGCCTCTCCGCGGAAACATGCAGAATATGCACAGTATTTTATCGGCAAGCGGCTTCCGTTTATGATTTCATCGCGATGGATGTTAGTAACCGGAACTTCAGCCGTCGGAATAAGGAAGCAATCGGTATTTTCGACCTTATATGCATCCTCTTCAAACTTAGGAAGCTGACCTGTGCCGGTCATTGATGCACGGTTTGCCATATAAGGCGGAAGAATCTCGGTGTAACCGTGTTCGGCGTGTGTGTCCATAAAATAGTTGATAACTGCACGCTCAAGCCTTGCACCGAGTCCTCTGTAGAAGTGGAATCTTGCACCCGTGACCTTTGTTGCAGTTTCGGGATCAAGAATTCCAAGATCGCTTCCGATATCCCAGTGGGCTTTTGGTTCAAAATCAAACTTTCTCGGCTCTCCGAACTTTCTGAGCTCGCGGTTTGCAGTGTCATCTTCTCCGTCGGGGATGCTCGGGTTCGGAGTATTTGGAATGGACAGAAGTAAATTACGCTGACGTTCTTCAAGCTCAGAGATCTTTTTGTCACATTCCTTAACTTCTTCGGACAATATCTTCATTCTTGACATTATTTCCGAAACATCGCCGCCCTCTTTTTTTATTCTGGGGATTTCTTTTGAAGCGGCGTTTTGCTCGGCTTTTTTGGAGTCAGCAGTACTTGAAATGCTTCGACGCTGCTCATCTATCTCAAGCAGCTCGTCAATAGCGGCGTCATAGTTACCGTTGCGACGGTTAAGTGCTTTTTTTATCTCTTCCGGATTATTTCTTATTGCCTTTATGTCTAACATTTTGACTTCTCCTTTAATTACTCTGCAAGCTTGTTTGCCAGAGCTTTCAAATCTTCAATATTATAAAATTCTATCTGCAAAGTGCCTTTTCCACGGCTCTGTGTAACCTTTATCCGACGACCCAGATTTTCTGCTAAAGAAAGCTCAACTTCGTCGTAGATACTGTTTCTTAAGGTTGAACTTCGAGAACTTTTTAAAGCTTTTGGACTTTCCTTTGATTTCTTTGCCAAACGCTCAATCTCACGAACATTTGCTCCGAAGCTTGCAGACTTTGCCGCTTTGAGAAGCTCGGTTTGATCGTCAAACGCCAAAAGTGCACGCCCGTGACCTGCTGAAATCTTCCCCGATTTTATAAGGTCAAGCACCTCTTCGGGCAAAGACAGCAATCTTACCGAATTTGCAACTGCCGAACGCGAGCGACCAACGCGAACCGCAACCTCTTCCTGGGTCAGGGAATAATCATCCATAAGACTTCGATATCCGTCAGCCTCTTCAACCGGATTCAAATCCTCTCGCTGAAGATTTTCAACCAAAGCAATTTCTGCCGTTTGCTGGTTGTCCAGTTCTTTTACAACTGCAGGTACAAAATCAAGCCCCGCCATTCTCGACGCTCTCCAGCGGCGTTCACCCGCCACCAGCTGATACCGTCCGCCTGTAAGGGGTCTGACAAGCAGAGGCTGAAGAAGCCCATATCTCGAAATACTGTCGGATAAGTCCTGTAAAGCCTGCGGATCAAATTCCTTTCGCGGCTGATCAGAATTGGGTTCTATATCGGAAAGACGAATTTCAACCGGAGCATTGCTTTCGGAGGAATTCTCGGCAAATAAAGCATCAAGCCCCTTGCCAAGTCCGCCTTTTTTCGCCATTTCTATCATCCTTTCAATTTATTTTTTCAAAATTGTTTCACGTGAAACAATTTGCAGTTTTTATAATAATTAGTTAAGCCTTTTTATTTTCTCATTTTTATATTGTCTTGACTTTTTAAGTAAAAAGCGATTTTTGGGATCTTCTTTTATCCGCCCATAAGCCTGTTACCCATTCTTTTTGATCAGCTCTTTTGCCAGATCTTCATATGCCAATGCACCTTTTGATGAACGGTCGTAATACAGAATCGGCAAACCAAAACCCGGTGCTTCGGAAAGTCTTACGGCTCGCGGAATTGCAGTGGCAAAAACCTTTTTCGGAAAGAACTTTTTGACCTCGCGAACTACTTGCTGTGTGAGGTTGAGTCTTCCATCGTACATTGTGAGCAATACTCCCTCAATTTCAAGATTAGAGTTGTACAGGCGTTTGACCTGTCTTACCGAAGACATAAGCTGTGAAAGTCCTTCCAAAGCGTAATACTCGCACTGAATCGGAACAAGAACGGTATCTGCAGCACACAGACCGTTGATAGTTATAAGTCCGAGCGAGGGCGGGCAATCAATAAAAATGTAGTCATATTTATCGGTGAGCGGTGCAAGTGCCAGCCGAAGCCTTGAATCGCGGCGATCAAGAGCCGAAAGCTCGATTTCTGCCCCTGCAAGATTCATATCAGACGGCAAAATGTCCACATTTTTGAACTTGGTATGTATAAGTGCCTGGTCGGCAGACTGATCATTCACTAAAATGTCATAGGTACTGACCGTGACGTCCCGCTTGTCCACACCATAACCGCTGGTCGTGTTCCCCTGCGGATCAAGGTCGATCAACAACACCTTTTTACCCTGATTTCCCACCGAAGCTGACAAATTAACCGCCGTTGTGGTCTTTCCCACTCCACCTTTTTGGTTGGCAATGGCTATAATTTTAGTCAAAGCTCTCATCCTTCTTTTTAATAGTATAACCAGTATATCACAGTACACCTCAAAATTAAAGGGAAAATTTGTTTCACGTGAAACTTTTTTGTTTTTAAAACCTCTAAGCCGTCCTTGTATTATTATAAAATGTATGATAAAATATAAAAAACTCAAAAGCATGGATGTTTCACGTGAAACAATGGAGAGTAAAATGAAGTACTATGACATTGCAATTGTGGGTGGAGGAGCCGCAGGGCTTATGGCAGCAGCTTACCTTGCACAGAATTCCGAAAACAAAAAAATCATATTGTTTGAAAAAAACGACCGTGTGGGCAAAAAGTTGATCACAACAGGTAACGGCCGCTGCAATATTTCAAACAGCGGTAACCTGAATAACCGTTATCACGGAGCCAAAAGCTTTGCAGAAAGCTGTTTTAAGGCATTTGGCAGGGAAGAAACCCTTGATTTTTTCAAAGAGATCGGAATCCCGACTGTTGAACTTGAGGACAACAAGCTTTATCCCATGTCTTTGCAAGCCGGCTCGGTTGTGGATCAGCTTAGATTTGCAGCAGAGGAAAAAGTTGAGATCTGCTGCGGCTGTGCGATTGATGAAGTTGTTTTTGATGGAGATTATGTTTTGTATAGCTCTCTCGGTGAGATTCGGGCACATTCGGTGCTGATTGCCTGCGGCGGACGTGCGGCGGCAAATACCGGCTCGGACGGAAACGGATACAAGCTGTTAGAGGCCTTTGGTCACCGGCTTTCACGTACATTTCCGGCTATTGTTCAGATAACGACTGATATTTCAAAAATAAAAGCTCTTACCGGCATCAAGTGTGACGCCGTGGTTACTGCCTCATCAGGGGGGAAAAAACGAGTCGAACGCGGAGAAATTTTGTTCACTGAATACGGTTTATCAGGTCCTCCGATTTTACAAGTATCAAGGCTTATTTCCATGCGAGGGAAAGGGGAAATATCGCTCGATCTTATCCCCGATATCAGCCAAAAACAACTGACCGAGGAAATAATCAGAAGAATCAATTGCTTCTCAACCCGCAACTGCGGCGAGCTTTTAAGCGGAATTTTCCACAAACGTATAGGACAAACCATTGTAAAATGTTCGGGAATTTCGCTGTCGTCTCCCATAAAAAGCCTGACCGCAGAGGATGCTTCGGGAATTTCATATATGGCCAAAAACTTTTGCCTTGCTGCTACCGGAACAAAGCCATGGAACATGGCTCAAGTAACAGCGGGCGGAATTGATCCCTTTGATTTTGACAGTGAAACCATGGAATCTCGACTTTATGAAAGGCTTTTTGCGGCCGGAGAAATTCTTGATATTGACGGCGACTGCGGCGGATTCAATCTTCAGTGGGCTTGGACGTCCGGAGCCCTTGCCGCAAAAGCAATGCTGAAAAAATAGAATATTTTTTGCCCACACCATAAAGTCAGGAAAAGAGAGCCTAAATCGGGAAATTCGCCTGTATACTTTGTTGTCATGCGGTCGTAAACGTTAAGCCGAGGAAGACCAAACGCAATATGCCGAAAACTTGAAGCCGTAGCGGTTTCTGAAATTTTCATCGTTGTCGGGCGATAAGCCCGAATGCCGTTTCAAACACAAAAATCGATCCACATCTGCTGCGTTTTCGGTGCATAACAGTTTAAGATTAACATATTTTGCCCCGGCAAAGCATAAATCTCAGCTGCCGTATGCCGAGATTTTTAAGGCAGTTTCAGCGGCAATAGAGCATTTTAAACCATATCGGGACAGACTTCCCTCAGCTTAGCTTTACACACTTTTCCTCTGTGCAGTCGAAAAAATTCTTTTGAGTTCAAACGAAGATTTTTAAAAGAACGGCGTATTTATCGACATGGTGTCCGAGACTGCCATCATATGCTGAACGGCGGGCAGATCCGACGATTTTACCGTTTTTTCAAAAACTGTTGTATTCTGTCTTATAGGCTTAGCCCAGAAAGGGAGAAACAGCCTGAAACGAGTCACACTTATTGGTGATTTTTAGCTTGTCGCATCCACAGGCATCGGATTCCCGGATTTCTCAGTACCCTTGAATCCTACAAAATTACGCTCTTTTCAAGTACACAGCAATTTTCCAAGACAAAAAATTTTTGAAGACGAAGCCGAAAAATGCGGCAATATTGTCGTGTTGAAAAGCGTTACGGCAACGGATTTCGTGAATTTTTTCTTCCAAAACCTCTTTTGTCCCTATCTGTTTTAACCCTATTTGTGAAACTCAACGCACATAACAAAATCCACCATATAATTACCCGCACGTTTTGAAGTTTGCTTTATATAGTGGATATTTGAATCAGCGGCCCTGCAAATCAAAAATTAAATGCTTCCAAAGAAAAGGAGAACCTGTATGCTCAGACTCACCGGCATAAAGCTTCCGTCAAACACCGATTTTTCAGATATTCGGTCGATTTGTGCGAAAGAGCTTAAATCAAATAAATCTAATATTCTGTCGGCAAAGCTGGTAAAAAAATCATTAGACGCACGTAAAAAGGGTCAAATACACTGGGTTTGCAACATAGATTTTTCCATAAATGTAAATGAAAAGGAATTTATTTCAAAATATCGCTCAAAAAAACTGGCTTTTGCAGCCGATAGAAATTTTTGGGACGACACATTGATCGAAAAGAATACTGCAATCAGCTCCAAAAGCTCGATTGTCGTGGTGGGAAGCGGACCTGCAGGACTGTTTTGTGCACTGATTTTGTCAAAAAACGGGTTAAATCCCATTTTAATAGAACGCGGAGACTGTGTTGAAAAAAGAACTCAAAAGGTAAACGCTTTTTGGAATACGGGAAATTTCGACTTAACAACCAATGTGCAATTCGGGGAAGGCGGTGCAGGAACTTTTTCTGATGGCAAACTTAACACCGGAATAAAAGATCCGAGATGCCGGTTTGTTTTGGAGGAATTTGCAAATCACGGTGCAGGCGAAGAAATTTTATATGATGCAAAGCCGCACATCGGAAGTGACCGTCTAATCGGAACAGTAAAAGGAATTCGTGAAGAGATTATCAAAAACGGCGGACAGGTTTTGTTCAATCACAGGCTTTGTGACATTTCGGTCAAAAATAATAATATTGCCGGCATAACGGTCGATTCGCCTTCAGGAAAAATTAAATTTCCTTGTGAAAATCTTGTGCTTGCCCTCGGTCACAGTGCAAGAGACACATTTGAAATGCTCTTCAAAAAAGGAATAAATATGATACAAAAGCCTTTTGCGGTGGGAGTTCGTGCCGAGCATCCGCAAGAACTTATAAACATTTCACAATATGGCGAAAATTATGACAAAGATAGTCTTCCTCCGGCCGATTACAAACTAAGCACTCATCTCTCGAACGGAAGAGGTGTTTATACATTTTGTATGTGTCCGGGAGGACAGGTGGTTGCGGCGGCTTCTGAACAGGGATCAGTGTGTACAAACGGAATGAGTCTTTCGGCACGGAATGGAAAAAATGCTAACAGTGCGATTCTGGTGAATGTGACTCCCGAAGATTTCAAAGACGATCATCCTCTTTCCGGAATGTATTTTCAGCGTAAAATAGAAAAAGCTGCTTTTGAAGCGGCGGGCAGGGATTATTCTGCTCCGATACAGCTTTTGGGGGACTTTTTGGGAAATAAACCGTCCTCTAAAATCGGAAATACCGTACCGAGCTATAAACCATCGGTGAAATTTGTCCGGTTAGAAGAATATTTGCCCGGATTTGTGACCGACTCGCTGAGAACCGGAATACCCGAGCTCGCAAAAAAACTTCACGGATTTGATTTATACGATGCTGTGCTGACCGGTCCTGAAACCCGTTCTTCATCGCCCATTCGAATGGTTCGTAATGAAAACTGTGTTTCCAACATCGGAGGAATTTATCCTTGCGGCGAGGGTGCGGGATATGCCGGAGGAATTATGTCAGCGGCAGTCGACGGAATTCGCATTGCCGAAGCCGTTGTTAAAAATATTAAAGAAGGAATATAACATTTATTTTATTAAAATTCCCCTATCTTTTATATTTTAAAAGCTTATAAATCAAAACCGATCTGCAGTTATCACTCAAAACTAAATTGTGTTGTGCATTAATCTAAAGGCAGTGTTGATTCTTATGAACTGTTCGAATTGATTTTTGAATGTCATTTGCTTAAAAGATAATGAGACAAATTTAAAATAAAAATCTGCCTGAATGAAAAATTGATTTTAAGTCACATGTCCTCAAAATTTAACTGTTGAACATAAGCTGAGGGAAGCCTGCCCCGATATGGTTTAAAATGACATATTTCGGTTGAAACCGATGCTTCAAATCTCTGTCTACGGCAGTATGCCATCGATTTTATGCCTTATCGGGACAAAAATATGTTCATTTTAAACTGCTATGCACCGAAAACGCAGAAGATGTGGATGGATTTTTGCGTTTGACAGGTCAGTCGGGCTAACGCCCGACAACGGTGAAAACGTGAAAAGCCGCAGCAGCTTCAAGTTTTCGGCATATTGTGTTCGACTTTCCTCAGCTTAACCTTGTTTTTATAAGCAAAAAGACATATAATAATACAGGTGATAGGATGAATACTTTTGAAAAAATTTATGAACAAGTTAAACTTATTCCCAAAGGCAAGGTTGCAACCTACGGTCAGATTGCCGCTATGGCCGGAAATCCAAGACTTTCAAGAGTGGTTGGATATGCACTTCACGTAAATCCGGATCCGGAGCATATCAAATGTCACCGGGTAGTCAATCGTTTTGGTGAACTTTCGTCTGCATTTGCTTTTGGAGGAAAAAATATTCAAGCAGAACTCCTTTTAGAAGAAGGAGTAGAGCTTGATGAAAATGGTCGTGTAGACCTTACGAAATACGGAATATAAACAACTTCAAAAATCACACATTTCATTTGCGAATTATATAAACCGACACTGCAATGAAATTATACTATCGGCAAATTTTACACTTTACAACTTCTGTGTTTTGATAATATGTTTAACGAAGCTAAGAGGTAAAGTTACTTTTAAAAAAATATAAAATTAGTATAGGGACGCTTAATAAATAAGTGTCCCTATAAGCTTTTATAAACTAATTTTTCTCAAGATTCTCTCTTGAATATTGTTCTGTTTTCTTTGACTTGAGCTTTTTGATAACAATAAAAGCAATAATCGCCAACACAACGATAGCTATTATCACATAAAGTATCGGACCTGAATCGCTCTTTTTAAGTTCACTCCAAAGCGTGTCCATTTTATTCTGAACTTCATCACCCATCCACAAAAATTCCTCGAAATTTTTAAGAACGCTGTCGCTCGGATACATCTGAGGATCCATAGTATAGTGATACTCACTGCTTTCAAGCACAGCCTTATTCGGGCTTGAATATCCGGTATAGTGAGCATTTGCAAGAGCCGGTCCGTAAGAACATAGGAAGTTTATATATCTTTCAGCAGCCAGTTTGTTTTCCGCTCCCTTTGGGATACAAACTGCGTCCAAAAATTTGTTTGATGGCTGAGAAGTAACATGACTAAAACTGAGATTTATATCATCAGAAGCATTTGCTTTCATGATGAGATAATCTCCGTAATAACACGGTGCAATAGATGCTTCGCCGCTTTGCATTTTTTCAAAACTCTCGTCGGTTACATATGCCTGTACCAACGGCTTCTGCTCGACCAATGAATTATATGCCTCTTCCCAGTCGGCAAGATTAGTGGAATTGAGGCTTTTTCCGTTTTTGCCAAGAGCAATAGCAAAAGCATCTCTTGGATTATTCATCATTAGGATTTTGCCTTTATACTGTTCATCCCAAAGCACATCCCATGTATTTACTGATCCGGTAACAACATCGGTATTATATACAATACCAACCGTTCCCCATGTATACGGTACGCTGTATTCACCGGTAGGATCGTATTTCCATGCATCACCCTTGAACTGTTCAGAAATGTTTTCGTAATTTGGAATATTTGAAAAATCAAGCTTTTCAAGCATATCCTCATTTATCATTCTATTTATCATATAATCGGAGGGAATCACAATATCATAATTTGCTCCGCCTGCTTTAAGCTTTGCATACATAGATTCATTGTTTTCATAAGTTGTGTAATTAACTTTGATTTCCTCTCCGTAGGTTTCTTTATAATACTTTTCAAACTCAGCATTTACATCCATCTGAGTTTTTTCGTCAGAGTAGCTTCCATCGCCCTTGCCGTCGTCCATATAGACGCCCCAGTTGTAAACATTGATTACATTTTCTTCTGCCTGCACAGTTATTCCTGCCGAGCAAATTACTGATGTCAGTAAAGTCAAACTTATCGCCAGCGACAAAAACCTCTTTACAAACTTTTTCAACATTATCACGTTCCTTTACAATATATTATTTATAAGCCCTTTGCCGATTATTTCTTTGATTTTCTCTTTTTTCGGCACGTGCTTCTCGAACATTTATTAGTACCAGCAACAAAAACACCGTTACAAACAAAATTGTTGCCAACGCGTTTATGCTTGGCTGGACCGGTTTTTTAGTCATATTATATATATGAATCGGAAGGGTAGTAAAACCGGATCCGCTGGTAAATACACTTATAACAAAGTCATCTATTGAAAGGGTGAAAGCCATAACAAATCCGGTTATTATCCCCGAACTGATAGACGGCAAAACCACCTTAAAGAATGCCTTTGACGGAGTACATCCAAGATCCCTTGCAGCTTCAGATAAATGAACATCGGTCTTATTTAACACCGGTTGAACCGATAAAATAACATATGGAATATTAAATGTTATATGAGCAATAAGAAGCGTCCAAAAACCCAAAACTGAAGTTTTTCCGACAAGTCTCCCCGCACACACAAAAAGCAAAAGCATGGAGACGCCGGTAACTATATCGGGGTTCATCATAGGTACGTTAGTCACAAGATTCACAGCATTTTGCATCCATTTTTTCATATGGGAAATTCCTACGGCCGCTGCGGTTCCGATCACAGTGGCAATCAGTGCAGAAAAGGTTGCCAAAACAAGAGTATTCTTCAATGCATTCATGGTATATTTGTCGTGGAAAAGCAGCTCATACCACCTTAAAGAAAAGCCGGTGAAATTACTCGTTGAGGATCCGGCATTAAATGAAAAAAATATCAATACTATTATTGGTGCATACATAACCAAAAACACAATAAAAAGATAAACCGAGGATAAAGCTGAGCGTTTTTTCATACTACGACCGCCTCCTCGCTTCCGTCTGCAAAACGGTTCATAATTAGCATACAGAGAAGTATCATTACCATGAGTACAAGCGACATTGCCGCACCCACGTTATAGTTCATTTCATTTTTGAATTTGAATTCAATAATATCGCCTATCAGTGTAATATTTCCGCCAAGCTTTTGAGAAATATAAAACGTGCTGACCGATGGAACAAAAACC